>JAIQGG010000005.1 GCA_020072785.1 Terriglobia bacterium
GCCTGTACCCCGAGCACGACCTGTTCATCCAGCTCATGAAACTGAAGAATACCCTGCGCTGGATGATGGGCGCAGACCTCATCACCCACCTCGGCCAGGAATACTACGACTAGAACGCATCGCCAAGCGAAGAGAGATTTTTCACCCCGCAAGAGAATCCTGAGCGCAAAAACCGCGCTTCGCCAGGAATGACGGAATTAGATAGAGCAGGGGCGAACCTCCGCCCCTGCTCTCCTATCCGCACACTACCCGCGGCAATCTGGCGCTGACCCTACTTTGCCGGGCCGCCGGGTTCCGCGGCGTATTTCGCGATCATCTTGCCGGCGATGCGGCCACCTTCGTATTCCGGGATGATGACTTCGTTGGCGCCAGAGGTGCGCATGGCCGCGGCGTAGCGCTCATGTCCGGCGCGGGTGATGATGACCAGCCTGGGGTTCAAGGCTTTGGCGGTGATGGTGATGTAGAGGTTGTCGGCGTCGTTGTCGATGACCACGCAGATGCCGCGGGCGCGGCGGATGCCCGCCTCCTCGAGGACGCTGTGACGCTTGGCGTCGCCCTGGATCACCAGCACGCCCTCCTGCAGGAGCTGGCGGTACAAGCCATCGTTGGTTTCCAGAAGGACAAAGGGAATTTTGGAGCGCGTCAGTTCCTCGATCAGCGTGCGGCCCACCTGGCCGTAGCCGCAGATGATGAAGTGATCGCGGACCAGTTCGAGATTGAAGTCGTTCATCATGCTTTTCCACACCTCCCGCCCCTGATGGCCGAAAAAGGATAGAAGGATGCGCTCCGCGAACCAGATCTGGAAGGCGAAGACGCCACCGTAGACGAACAGCGAGAAGAGTTTGGTGCTATCGCGCGTCTGCCGGGGTTCAATGGCATGCGGATGAATGGTCCAGAAGAGGGCATCCACCCAGCGCAGATGCTCGAGGCGCACGTAGACCCACACACAGACCAGAAGAAAAGCCGCAAAAAGCAGCGCCGGTGTCAGCAGCCGGCGGAAGAGCAATCGGAGTGCACGATACATACTTTTTCAGACCTTACTTTTGCGGAGCCGCCTCGCCGGCGCTCGCCGGCTCCGGCAGAGCGAAGGTGAGCAGGGCGCTGCCTGCGGCGATGGCCACGTACTGCTTGCCATCCACGGAATAGGTCATCGGGGAGGCGTAGAGCGCCGCACCGGTGGGAAAATGCCACAACATCTTGCCGGCGCGGGCATCGAAGGCGATGAGGTTGCCTTCGACGTCGCCGGCGAAGACCAAGCCGCCCGCGGTCGCCAGGGTCCCGGCCCAGGGCGCGGAAAAATGATCGAACTGCCATCGTACTTCGCCGGTCTTGGGATCGATGGCCTGGAGCGCGCCGCGGTCTTTTTCGCCGCTCGCGGGAATGTACATGCTCCCGAGATAGGCGTGACCGGGGACTAGCGCCTGGGGTTCCGCGGTGAAGATATCGCACTGCTCGCGGGTGTTGACGTAGAGCAGCCCGGTCTGCGGGCTGTAGGACGGGGACATGAAGTTGGTCGCGCCGATCGCTCCGGGGCAGACGTGCACGCCCACCGCCGTGGGCTCCGCGCCAGGCGACTGGATCGCCCGCCCCTTGTCGTCGAGGCCTTTGGCCCAGGTGAGCTTCACGAATGGCTTACCGAGGATAAATTTACCGGTGGTGCGGTCCAGGACGTACAAAAAGCCGTTGCGGTTGGCGTGCACGAGGGTCTTGCGCAGCTGGCCGTTGAGTTCCATGTCCAGGAGCACGGGAATTTCCGTGGAGTCCCAGTCGTGCAGGTCGTGCGGGGTGAACTGGAAATGCCACTTCAGCGCGCCGGTGTCCGGGTCCAGAGCCAGCATGGAATTACTGTAGAGGTCGTCGCCGTGGCGCTGCGATCCGTCGTTGGACGGCGAAGGATTTCCCGTCGGCCAGTAGAGCAGGTTCAGTTCGGGATCATAGGAGCCGGTCAGCCAGGCGGGGGCGCCGCCGCGGGTCCAAGAATCGCCTTCCCAGGTTTCGTGGCCGGGCTCGCCCGGGCCAGGGATGGTGTAGAAGCGCCAGGCGCGCTTGCCGGTCTTGGCGTCGTAGGCGTCGATGAAGCCGCGCACGCCGTATTCGCCGCCGCTCACTCCAACGATGACTTTGTCCTGCACGGCCAGGGGGGCCAGGGTAAAGCTGTAGCCCTTGGAATAATCGCCGGCTTGCACATCCCACAGAACGTTGCCGGTCTTGGTGTCCAGGGCCAAGACGTGGGCATCGAGGGTGGCCAGGAACAGGCGGTCGCCGAGGATGGCAAATCCGCGGTTCACATGGCCGCAGCAGAGGCGGAGTTTTTCCGGGAGTGCGCGCTGGTAATGCCAGATGGTGCGGCCGGTGCGGGCATCGAGGGCGAAGGCGTGATTGTCCTGCGCGGTGACGTACATCACGCCGTCCACGACCAGAGGCGTGGTCTCGAATTTTCCCGGCGCGGGGCTCTGGAAGACCCACTGTGCCGCGAGGGTGGCCGCATTTGCGGCGGTGATCTGCTGCAGCGCGCTGAAGCGGCGCCCGTCGTAGCTTCCGGAGTAGGTCAGCCAATTCTGCGGCTCGCCGGCCGCACGTTCGATGCGCTCCGGGGTAACCTGCGCCGCGAGGCGTGCAGTGCCGGGGAAGGCCAGCAGCGCGAGTACAAGACTCTTCAGCATAGCGGTCTGCATGCTCTTCATCGCTGGCTCTCACTCTCCACGGAGGGTCTCGAGATACGCCAGAAGGCCGCGGAGTTTGGCATCGGGAAGCTCGGCCGGTCCGTAGGCCGGCATGAAGGACTTCCCTTCGTGCACCACACTCTTCAGGTCCTTCTTGAGAAGGAGATGAAGATTTTCGCGGCCGTCCATCAATTGGATGGAAAAGGAGTCTTCGTTCCTGGCGATGCCCGTGAGCTTGGCCCCGTCAGCCAGGGTCACGGTCACGATTTCATAGGTCATGGGAAAATCGCGGCCCGGCTCGCTGAGTCCCTCGGAGATCTGCCTGTCCGGCTCGCGGAGCGACTCGATGATGTATTCCTGAGAACGCGCTTCCGCGACGCGCGAGAGATCCGGCCCGACGCGCCCGCCGCGGCCGCGCACCATGTGGCAGGCGGAGCAGTAGCCCTCTCCGAAGAAGAACTTGCCCCCTTCCGCGGGGTCGCCGGTTGCGGCCGGGCGGGCTTTCGGCTGCAGGGTGCGCAGGTAAGAGATAATTTCCCAGGTTTCGTCGTCGGAGAGGTCGTTGGCAGGCATGAGCGTGCCCAGAATGCCGCGGAGAATGAGGTTGTAAAGGGCTTCGTCGGAAGAACCGTGGATGAGGCGCCCGGTCACCAGGCTGGGCCCGCGCAGACCGCCCGTGGCGGCGCTGCCGTGGCACATCGCGCAATTGATCCGGAAGTTTGCCCGGCCGTCGCGGATGGCCTCCGGCTTGCCTTGCACGGGATTGCGCTGGGCTTTCGCACCTTGCTCCTGGGCGGCACACCAGGTGTACCCGCTCAGCAGCCCCAATCCCAGCGTGACCACAAAGAATTTCCCGGCACGTTTCACTGGACACCCTCGCGCTTTGCCGTGCGCGAATGCTATGCGCCCTGAGCGCGGGAGTCAACCGGCGGCCGCAAAAACAAAAAGAACGGGCAGCCTTGCGCCCGGGGCGGCGCTCGGTGCGATTGTTCCGGTTCTAGGAGAGCTTGCGCAGGCGCTTGCGGTGCTCCGACAGAATGCAGGCGTCCATGATCACGATGATTCCCGCCGCGCGCGCCTTCTCCCCGGCCTCGCGATTCTGGATCCCCTCCTGCATCCAGACAACCTTCGCACCCTTCTGGATGGCTCCGTCCACCACCGGAGGCACGTCCTCGGCCTTGCGGAAGATGTCTACAATGTCGACCTGCTCGGGGATGTCTTCCACGCGGCTATAGCAGTGCAGTCCCTCCACTTCCTTCTCGTTGGGATTGACGGCGAAAACTTGGTAGCCCACACCGCGGAGATAGCCCGCAACGCCATTGCTGGGACGGAACTTCTTGGGGGAGATTCCGACCACGGCGACCTTCTGGCATTCCTTGAGAATGTCCAGCACCGGATCCGCGGAGGGTTCTTTGCCTGGGGGAAGCAGTACGATCATGGTCTCGTCAACTCTTTCTTCGGGGCTGGTCCTGATCCTGCCGCGGCATGCGGCGGCCACACCCGGGCCATGGTCGCCAGGAACGCTTCATTTTCCTCCGGAATGCCCACGGAAACGCGCACGGCCTCCGGAAAACCCATCCAGCCCAGCGGGCGCACGATGACTCCACTGTGCAGTAATTCTCCGCAGAATATCTCCGACTCCGGGCCAAGCTCGAGGAAAAGAAAATTTGTTTCCGAAGGCACCGGCCGCAACCCCAGCTTCTCGAGACCCGCCACGAGCCGCGCGCGCCCGGCGTGGTTCGTCTCCACCGAGCGCCGCACGTGCTCGGCATCGTCCAGCGCGGCCAGCGCCGCGGCCTGGGCCGGGCCCGAGACGTTGAAGGGCGTGCGCAGCTTATTCATCGCGCGGACAATCGGTTCCTGGCCGATGCCGTAGCCCAGGCGCAGCCCCGCAAGTCCATACACTTTCGAAAAGGTCCTCAGGATCAGCAGGTTGCTGTGCCGGCGGAACAAATCCTCCGAGCGCGGCATGTCCGCCCGGCTGGCGTAGTGGATATACGCCTCATCGAGCACGACCACCACGTCTCCGGGAACGCGCGAGAGAAATTGCTCCAGCTCTGCCATCCCGAACGCCGTTCCCGTGGGATTGTTCGGATTCGCCAGATATACGACGCGCGTTTCCGGCGTAATCGCCTCGGCGATGCCGCCCAATTCGTACGCGTACTCGCGGAGCGGCGTTTGCACCAGCGCAGCGCCGCTCGCGCGAATGGCGATGGAAAATGGCGCATACGTTCCTTGCGAGGTCCCTCCCTGCAGGCCCGGCCGGAGAAGTATGCGGGAAGCCAGGTCAATGATCTCGCTCGAGCCGAGCCCAATGAAGATCTCTTCTGGAGAGACATTGTGCCGCGCCGCCAATGCCTGGCGCAGTTGCTTGCTGCCGCCGTCGGGATAGCGGTTGGAGCCCGGAAGCGCGCGCAACACGGCTTCCATCGCTTTCGGCGAAGGTCCCAGGGGATTTTCGTTGGAGGCCAGCTTGATGGCGCGAATCTTTAGCTCGCGTTCGACTTCTTCGACAGGTCTTCCGGGAACGTAGACGGGTAGCCCCCGAATGTAAGCGGGAATCAGGTTTTCGATCGAGCGCGTCATCGGACTTCGACCGCTGCCGCGCGACGCTTCGGCCGGCGCGCGGGTTTTGCCGTGCTGCGGCTCAGCGTGCGGCGCAGCACGTCCAGTTCACCGGCGGTGAGCGGGCGGTACCTGCCCTGCGCCAGCCCCTCCAGCATAAGCGGTCCGATGGCAATGCGCTTCAGCTTCTCCACGGGATGTAACCGGCTGAACAATATGCGCCGGAGGAGGTCGCGGCGCGCTTCCGGCAGTGTGACCTCGTACCAGAAATTCAAGGCGTGGCCGCGGGTGGCGTCCGGCTGGCGGATGGGTTTTACCACCGCGCCGGTCTGCGCGGTGATGTCGCTCATCAGGGTGGAGGGCAGCTTCCCCTTCACTTTCACGTGATAGGACTGCAGCAGATTGCCCCATGCGCGGAGCATTTCCGCGGCCAGGTCGCCGTCGTTGGTGAGGAAGACCAGGCCCGAGGCATCGTAGTCCAGGCGGCCCACCGGGTAGACGCGCTCCGGCAACCCGCGCAGGCAATGGCGCAGAGTCTTGCGGCCCTCCGGGTCGGCCATGGTAGAGACGACCTCCGGGGGCTTGTGCAGGAGGAGATAGACCTTGCGCTCTTCGGCCTGGATCAGCCGGCCAGCGACTTCGATGCGGTCCTTCCCGGAGTCGGCCTTGGTGCCCAGTTCGGTCACCACCTGGGCGTTGACGCGCACCTGGCCGCTGACAATGAGCTGCTCGGCGTGACGCCGCGAAGCGATGCCCGCGCGGGCGATAATTTTCTGGAGTCGTTCTAGCATGGTCTCCGTGGGACAGAGATTCCTGTCTGTCCTCTTTCTTGGCGGCAAGGAAAGGCGGACAGGCAAGAATGCCTGTCGTGCCAGGATGCTTACTCTCCGGCTGCAGCCGTTTTGGATTCGTCGCCGTTGCCTGGATCAAGTTCCGCGGCCATCTCCGTGGCGGCTTCCGGCCTGGCGCTCAAGTCGTTTTCCGGGGCCATGGCCGCCGGTTCTTCCGCTGCAATGCCCTCGTCGCCACCCAGCGCCTCGCGCGCCAGGGCCTCGAACTCCTTCAGGCTCGGGAGCTCTTCCAGATCGCTGAGGCCGAAGCGCATCAGGAACTCTTTGGAGGTCTTGTAGAGAATCGGCCGCCCGATCACTTCCTTGCGCCCGGCGGTGGTGATGAGCCTCTTGTCTAGCAGGGTCTTGAGGACGCCGGACGTGTTTACGCCGCGGATCTCCTGGATCTCCGGGCCGGTCACGGGCTGCTTGTAGGCCACCACCGCCAGGGTCTCAAGCGCGGGCATGGTCAGGCGCAGCGGCGGGCGCAGGCTCTTGATGAAGCGACGCACGACCTCATGGTGCTGGGGCTTGGTGTACATCTTGTAGCCGCCGGCCACGGCGCGGATTTCTACGCCGCGCTCCTCGCCGGCGCAGCCCGCGACCATTTCGTCCAGGGCGGCCTGCACCGCGAGTTTTTCCTCGCCGAGCGCCTGAGCCAGCTGCTCGAGTGTCGCCGGCTCGTCCGCCGCGTAGATCATTGCTTCGAGTGCTGCTTTGCGTTCTTCGTTGGTCATTGTCTTTGTGAGACCGCTAAACGGTTATTGGTATTGCTCGTCAATCTGGCGGATTTCGCCCTTTTCGTCGAACACCGCGTCGAACATCTTGTGTTTGCGCACCACGATCTCGCCAAACTGCTTGTCCTGCGCCAGGGCCACGGCCTGCAGCTTGACCATCTCCAGGACCGCCAGGAAGGCCACGATCATGGCGTGGCGCGAGGGGCACTCCTCGAAAAAGCGGATGAGGTTGACCGCGCCATTTTCGCTGGCCACGATCTGGCCGCGCAGCTGGGTGATCATCTGGGCTACGGTGAACTGGTCGTGGCGCAGCTCGATACGCGAGACTTCCTTGCGGCGCTCCAGGACCTGCTGGAAGACCTTCACCAGATCCACCAGCGAGACCACCAGGTCCGCTTCCGTTTCTTCGCTCTCGTACAGCGTCTTGTCCGGCTTGGACCAGACGTGCTCTTCGATCTGCTGCTTCTGGTAGAGGAGCTGCGCGGCGTTCTTAAATTTCTCGTGCTCCACCAGGCGTTGCACCAGCTCCGCGCGCGGGTCCCCGGCCTGCTCCTCGGGGGAGGCCAGCGGATCGGGCGGGAGAAGCATCCTGGACTTGATGTAGATAAGCGTCGCGGCCATGTAGATGAAATCCGCGGAGACGTCAATGTTCAGCTCTTCCAGCTTGTGAATGTATTCGAGGTACTGCGCCGTGATCTTGGCGATGGGGATGTCGTGGATATTGATCTCCTGCTTCTTGATCAAGTCCAGAAGCAGGTCCAGCGGTCCCTCGTAGACCGCGATGTGAATTTTGTACGGCGACGCCATCAGCGCTTCCCTCTTCGTTCTGTCCTTACTTCCCTACTTCCGCGCGCTTCTTTTCCCAGCCGAATACGGCTTCGCGGACGCGGGCCATGGTCTCTTGAGCCACTTTACGCGCTTTTTTCGAGCCTGCATCCACAATTTCCAGCACCCGGCCGGGGTGCTTCTCGTATTCCTGGCGGCGGGCGCGCACCGGTTCGATCCAGCGAATGAGGTGGTCGGCCATCTTGGCCTTGCATTCGATGCAGCCGATCCCCGCAGTGCGGCAGCCCTCGGCGGCCCAAGCCAGCGTATCGGGCGGCGAGAAGAGCTTATGCCAGTCGTAGGCCGGGCACTTCTCCGGGTCGCCGACGTCGGTGCGGCGCTTGCGGGCCGGGTCGGTCATCATCGTCTTGGTTTTGGCGCGGATGCTCTCGTCGCTTTCGCTCAGGGAGATGAAGTTGCCGTAGCTCTTGGACATCTTGCGCCCGTCCGTGCCGGGGATGCGCGGCGTCTGTGTCAGCATCGCCTCCGGCTCCGAGAGGACATGGAGTCTTTCAAAAAAGACGGCATCTGCACCGATACGCGCGAGAAAATTTTGAATTCCCTCATCAGCCGCCGCTCTTCGAAGCCTCCCGAGGAAGTGCGAGTTCCAGTAATCGCCAACCAGGGTGTTAATGTCCACGCCCGCACCATAACTAACCCAACCACCAAGGCACCTTCCCAATGATGCCCGGTTACGCAACTCAAAGATTTCGGGTCGAACTCCAAGCCCATAGAATACGTCAAACCTTCTTACGATTTCGCGGCTCAACTCGACGTGCGAAACCTGGTCCTCTCCGACGGGCACGAAGAGCGGCGTGCCTTCCTCGCTGTAAATCACGATGTCCGCGCACTGCAGCACGGGATACCCGAGGAATCCATAGTTGTGCAGGTCTTTGTCCTTAATATTCTCCAGCGCCTCTTTATAAGTCGGCACGCGCTCCAACCACCCCAGCGGCGTCACCATGGACAACAACAAATGCAACTCCGCATGCTCCGGCACCAGCGACTGCAGGAAGATCACGCTCTTCTCCGGATCGAGCCCCGCCGCCAAGAAATCGATTGTGATCTGTATTGTGTTCTCGGCGATCGCACTTGTGTCCGCGTAATCGGTCGTCAGCGCGTGCCAGTCCGCGATGAAGTGGAACGAATCGTACGAAGGATCTTCCTGCAGCTTCACCCAGTTCTGCAGCGCACCGAAGTAATGGCCGATGTGCAGGCGGCCCGTGGGGCGCATGCCGCTGAGTACGCGCTTCCTTTTTTTCGTTTCTGCCAAGTCAGTTGCCCCTTGTTGCGTCGCTGTTTTCCGTACTCCGTGACTCCCGGGCCAACTATTTCTTCACGCGCTCTTGCCGAGCAACTCCCGGGCAATGATGATGCGCTGAATCTCGCTGGTGCCCTCGTAGATGGAGACCACGCGGGCGTCGCGGTACATGCGCTCGACGTCCATCTCGCGGGAATAGCCGGCGCTGCCGTGGACCTGCACGGCTTTGTAGACCACGCGGTTGACCATCTCGCTGGCGTAAAGCTTGGCCTTGCTGGCCTGCGCGCCCATGCGCCCGCCGGAATCCTTCAGCCAGGCGGCATAATGCACCAGGCCGCGCGCGGCTTCGATCTCCGTCTGCATGTCCGCGATCATCCACTGGATGGCCTGAAACTCGCTGATGGTCTTGCCGAAGGCGCGGCGCTGCTTGGCGTACTTCACGGCCTCGTCCAGCGCGCCCTGCGCCAGGCCCACGGCCAGCGCGCCGACGCCGATGCGGCCGCCGTCGAGCGCGCTGAGGGCGATCTTCAGACCCTGGCCTTCCTCGCCGAGAAGATTTTCCGCCGGGACGATGCAGTCGTTCAGGACGACTTCGGAGGAGGGCGACGCGCGCTGCCCCATCTTCTCTTCGTGGCGGGTGAGGCGGAATCCCGGAAAGCCCGGCTCGACGAGAAACGCGGAAATCCCTTTTCCGGCCGCGCCGGGATCGGTCTTGGCAAACACGATGTAGACGCCGGAAACGCCGCCGTTGGTCACCCAGGTTTTCGTGCCGTTCAGTTTATAGACGTTGGCGTCGCGCACCGCGCGGGCCTGGATAGCCGCAGCGTCCGAGCCGGCCTGGGGCTCCGTGAGGCAGAAAGCGCCGATGAATTCTCCGGAGGCCAAGCGGGTCAGGTATTTTTTCTTTTGCGCGGCGGTGCCGAAGGTGAGGATCGGCACGCTCACGGCGGAGTTGGTCACCCCCAGGGCCACGGCCGTGGCGGCATCCACACGGGCGACCTCCTCGAGCATCAGGACGTAGGACACGGCGTCCATGCCCGCGCCGCCCCACTCTTCGGGGACCAGCATGCCGCAGCAGCCCATTTCGCCGAGCTTGCGGATGGCCGCGGCGGGGAATGTCCCCTCGCGGTCATTCTGCTTGACGAGGGGGCGCAGCTCCGTCTCCACAAATTGGCGGACGGTGTCGCGGATCAGTTTTTGGTGGTCTTTGAGCGAGAAATCCATCGTGTCCGGTGTACACGAAGCCTGCGCGAAGTGTACACGGGATGCTAACACACCCGGCCGCATGTCTTGTAGCGGAGGGCTACAGCTTGAAGAGTTCGCGCAGACGCTTGGTCTGGGCGCGGCTGACGGGGATTTCGGTCTGCTTCTTGTCGCTCATTTTGAGCATGTAGCTGGATTTGAACCAGGGGACAACTTCCTTGATGTGATGAATGTTCACCAGGAAGGAGCGGTGGGGGCGCCAGAAGGCGTCGGAATCGAGGGCTTCGTCGAGCTCTTCGAGGGTGCGGTAGTTGGAGGTGCCCTCGACGTCGCGGCCGGCGACGGTGATGAGGCCGTCCTCGATGCCGGCATAGATGACGTCTTCGGAATCGACGAGCAGAAGGCGCTGCTGGGACTTGACCAGGAGCTTCACGGGCTGCGCAGCCTGCTTGCCCGCCCCCAGCTGGCTGACCAGCTGCTCGAGGCGCTCCGTGGGGCTGGAATGGGTCTCCACCGCCCGGCGCGCGCGCTGCACGGCCCTGGCGATGCGGCCCTTGTCGAAGGGCTTGAGGATGTAGTCCACGGCGTTGACTTCGAAGGCCTGCACCGCGTAGTTGTCGAAGGCGGTGGCGAAGACGATGTGCGGAACCTTGATTTTGCGCTCGACGAGCTTCTTGAGCACGCCGAAGCCGTCGAGTCCGGGCATCTGCACGTCCAGAAAGACCAGATCCGGGGCGTGCTCCTTGATCAGGGAGACGGCTTCCAGTCCGTTTTTTCCCTGCCCGATGACATTGATCTCGGGAAAACCTTTGAGCAGGAAGGCCAGCTCTTCCCGCGCGGGCTTTTCGTCATCCACGATGAGAGTGTTGATGGGCATTTGCGTGCCGCGGCAAGTATAGGCGCAGGGCGCGCAAGCTGGCAATTGCCTGCCGGTAGCACAGAGGGAAGCGTGCGTGTTGTGTTCGCGGCACGACCGAGTAGCACAGGCTGAAGCCTGCGCTATTAGGAGCCCCATCTTTCTGGGTATCATGTCTGTCGGCGGAGGGACCATGGACGCGAAAAGCTTTACCCGCGAAATCGAGACGCATATTCGGCCGGCGACGTTTCCCGTGGCGGTGAAGCTGCTCACGGTGGAGCAGGCGCTGCCGGAGAAAGCCAAGCGGCCGCAACGGGACATGAAGATCCAGATCGCGACCTGCCAGGCCATTGCCATGGCCCGGCGCTATGGCTGGAGCATCGCGCTCGGGGAGGAAGATCTTAACTGCCCGCTGACGAAGACGGCGTTTGGGTTTGCGCCGCTGACCAAGCACTACAGCGAAGGCCACTTGGCCTGCGGCATGTACGTGGAGACGCTGGAAGCGGGAGCGCGCAGCGAAGCCGCCACGGACACGCTGCCGCAAGGAAAATACAAGCACCTGGTGGTGGCGCCCGCCGCGCGGGCGGAGTTTGCTCCCGACGCACTGATCATCTACGGCAACGCAGCGCAGGTCATGCGCCTGGTCACGGGGGCGCTGTGGAAGCGCGGCGGGGCGCTCACCAGCTCGTTCACCGGGCGCGTGGACTGCTCCGACGAGGTGATCCGTACCATGCTCAGCGGGGACTACCAGGTCATACTCCCCTGTTATGGGGACCGCGTATTCGCGCACACGGAGGATGCGGAGATGGCTTTTTCGCTGCCCGGCGCGAAGATGGCGGAGCTTGTCGCGGGACTCGAGGGCACGCACAAGGGCGGGATCCGCTATCCGATCCCGGGCTTTCTTCGCTATGCGCCGCAGTTTCCCGAACACTACTACGAGCTCGAGCGCATCTGGGCCGCCGGGGAAGGAAAACAGGGATGAAGCACCGCAGCGGCTATCTGCAGAGCCCGTCAGGCAACCCAGCGCGCCATACGGCGCGCATCCTGCGCAGCAGCACCTTGCACCACGGGAAAGTCTTCGACCTGCGCCGCGACGTGGTGGCCGAGCCGGGCGGACTGCGCACCACGCGCGAAATCATCGTCCACCCCGGGTCCGTCGTCGTCCTTCCGGTTCTGCCCGACGGGCGCATCGTCCTGGTGCGGCAATATCGCCACGCCGCGGGGCGGTTCCTGTGGGAGCTGGTGGCCGGACGCAAGGAGCCCGGGGAGAGCCCGGTGCAGGGGGCGCGCCGCGAGCTGCTGGAAGAGACCGGCTATCGGGCGCGCCGCTACCGCGTATTTCTCGATGTGTATCCTGCCCCGGGCTTTCTCAGCGAGCGGATGTACATCCTCCTCGCGGAGGGGCTCACAGCCGGCGCGGCGCAGCCTGAAGACGACGAGAAAATCACTTCGCGTGCCTTTTCCGTGACCGAATTGCAGAAGATGATCCGCAGCCGCCGCTTGCGCGATGCTAAATCTGTCGCCGGCATTCTGTTCTATCTCCGTTTTCTGCGGCGGGGCTGAACCGGGCATTTCCGCTACGCTTGTCCGGAATTACTGCGCCCCATGCCACAACAGGCTTCTTGGCCTGCTTCGTGTGGACATAATTCTCTGAGAACAGGCCGAAGTTTGTTCTCTTGACTGCTTTTCCCGTTTTGGTACACTTCCCGCAACTTACACCACATATTGTGGTTACGGAGTCTTTCTCTGTCGCTGCAGGCTCGTTCGTGGTGGCGAATCGCAGGAGGAAAACAGGTGCAAGGGAAAGTAAAGTGGTTTAATAACTCCAAAGGGTATGGCTTTATCGGGCGCGAGGATGGTCCGGATGTGTTTGTGCACTATTCTGCCATCGTAGGGGATGGCTACCGCACCTTGCAGGAGGGAGATGCGGTCGAGTTCGAGATCGTAGAGGGCCCGAAGGGCCCGCAATCTGCCAACGTCACGAAAATGAGCTGATCCGATATCGGAGTTGCCCACGACGGGCAGAGGTCACATCTTTCTCGCCCGCCGTTGTCTTGCCCAGCGCCTTCACCGGAGCCTTCTCCGGGTGTACTCCCGGCTTCCCTGTCCGCACCATTCCCCCCGCTGCCGGCGCGCTGAATTCGCTCTATAATCTCCCCCATGGACAACCGACAGATCGCCCGCATCCTGCGCGAGACGGCGCAATTGCTGGAAATTGACGGCGCCATCATCGGGCGTTACCGCAGCTACGAGAAAGCCGCGGAGCTGGTCGAGACGCTCCCCGAATCCATCGCCGCCCTCGTCAACGAACCGGAGAAACTCAAGGAGCTGCCGGGGATCGGCGAGCGCCTGGCCGAGCACCTGAAGGAGATCGTGGAGACGGGCGACTACAGCCTGCGCAAGAAGCTGCTGAAGAAATATCCGGAGACCCTGCTGCAAGTGCTGGACGTGCAATCACTGGGGCCAAAGAAGGTGGCGCTGCTGTGGCGGACGTTCCATGTGGCCACGGTCGCGGACGTGGGAAAGCTGGCGCGCGAGGGCAAGCTGCGCGATCTGCCGGGGTTCGGGGAAAAAAGCGAACAGAACATCCTGAAGGCCGTGGAAGTCTTCCAGAAGTCGTCAGGGCGTTTTCACCTGCACGTCGCGGAGGCCGCGGCCGCCCGGCTCGTCGCCTATATCGAAAAGGCCGGCAAGGGGGTGGCCTCGGTCGTCCCCGCGGGTTCGCTGCGCCGTGGCAAGGAGACGGTGGGCGACCTGGACCTGCTGGTAACGCTGGGCGAGGGGCATAGCGCGAAGAAACAGGTGGATGCGCTGGCCGCGCACATTCTGAAATTTCCCGGGATCGAACAGACCCTGGCGCACGGGGAAAACAAGGTCAGCTTCAGACTGGACGACGGGATGCAGGTGGACGTGCGCCTGCTGCAAAAAGAGCATTTCGGCGCGGCCCTGCTGTACTTCACCGGGTCGAAAGAGCACAACGTGGCCTTGCGGGGCCGGGCCAACGACATGGGCTACACGCTGAACGAATACGCGCTAGCGACGCTGAAGGGCGAAAAGCCCGTTGCCAGCCGCAGCGAGGAAGAGATTTACACGAAGCTGCACTTGGACTTCATCCCTCCGGAGCTGCGCGAGAACACCGGAGAGATCGCCGCGGCGGAAAAGCATCATCTGCCGAAGCTGCTGCGCCTTGCGGATATCCAGGGCGATCTGCAGATGCACACGACGGCGAGCGACGGAAAAAACTCGATCGCGGAAATGGCCGGGGCGGCGCGGGCGCTGGGCTACGCGTACATTGCCATCACCGACCACAGCAAGGCCGTGACCGTCGCGAACGGGCTGGATGAAAAACGCATGGCCGCGCACATCAAGAAGATTCATGCGGCGGACGCCGAGGGGCTGGGCCTCCGCGTCCTGGCGGGCGCGGAGGTGGACATCCTGAAGGACGGCTCGCTCGACTACAGCGAGGATTTGCTGGCGCAACTCGACGTGGTGGTCTGCTCGGTACATAGCTACATGAACCTGGAGCGCGCGGCCATGACCGAGCGGATGCTGGCGGCGATCGAGAATCCCTACACGCAGATCATCGCGCACCCCACGGGGCGGCTGCTGCTGCGCCGCGACGCCTTCGACTACGACATGGAGAAGATCCTGGAGGCCTGCGCGAAGCACGGCGTGATCATGGAGTGCAACGCCTATCCCGACCGCCTGGACCTGAAGGATGTTTATCTGCGGATGTGCAAGGAGCGCGGGGTCAAAGTAGTGATCTCCACCGACGCGCACAGCACGCTGAACCTGCCCTACATGCGCTACGGGGTGACCATGGCCCGGCGCGGCTGGCTGGAGAAGGGCGACGTCATCAATACCCTCCCGCTGGAAAAGCTGTTGGCCGCGCTGCGCGGCAAACCCGGCGCCAAAGCCCATAAGCGTGCGGCCACCCGGGGCCGCCATTAAGGGACGGATTGCGGGGAACTTTCTGCCCCGGGAGGTCGTATCTGAGAACAGGAAGCCACTTTACGAGGTGGATTGACGATGAAACTCCCGGCACCCAAGATTTCTTCCCATGCCCATTCCCTGGCCGCCTATCTGAGTCTTGCCGCGGCAGTGCTGCTGGCCGTCAGCACGCTGGCGGCGCCGGCGCAGGCCGAGGAATGGACCAAATCGTATACCGTCTCCGGACGCCCGCAGGTGCGGGTGCAGACCAACGACGGCGCGGTGCGCGTCCTTACCGCCGACAGCAAGCAGGTGGAAATCCGCGTGGAATATCACGGCTATGAACTGAACAAGAATCTGCGGATTGACAGCCGGCAGGAGGGCGGCCGCGTGGAGCTGGAGGCCCGCCTGAGCAGCCGCTTCTGCATCTTCTGCGTGAACATCAACCGCGGGCTGCGCATCGAGGTACGCATGCCGCGTAATGCCGACTTGACGGTGGAGAGCGGCGACGGCTCGGTGGAGACGCAGGCCCTCGAGGGTCACCTGGACATTCGCACCAGCGATGGGCACATCACGGTGCAAGGGGCCAAGGGTGAGATTCGCCTGCGCACGGGCGACGGGGCCATCGAAGCGAGCGACGTGGACGGCTCGATGGAGGCCACCACCGGCGACGGACATATCCGCATGGAGGGCCGTTTCGACGCGCTGAGCCTCAGGACCGGCGACGGCAGCATTCAGGCCCGCATCAATGCGGGGTCGAAGATGGCCGCACCGTGGAACATCCACACCGGCGACGGCAGCGTGGACCTAACCCTTCCCGATGGTTTCCAGGCCAACTTGGAGGCTGATACCCGCGACGGGCGCATCAGCCTGGGCTTCCCCATCACCGTCGAGGGCGGCTTCAGCACCTCGCAAATCCACGGCAAGCTCAACGGCGGGGGGCAAGCGCTCACGATCCACACCGGCGACGGTTCGATCCGCCTCGGCCGGGCCTGAGGTTACTGCCGCGGAAAACGATTGCACCCACACGGGTGCGCACCTCCAGGTACGCCTGCCCTCTGCAATGACTTCAAGAAATGAGAGTAGGCCCGGAGGCCCGGCTGGAACCTGTCCCGAGGTAGTCGGAAGCGCGCAGGAGTTTTCTTGTATCGCGCACACCTGAAAATTTCCAAACACAAAGAAAAGGACCCCCTGCTTCGACTCCACGCACCCGAGGTCTGAAGATAAGGGCTCCAGCGGAGTGACGGACAAGGAGAGCCGGCGAGCGGCCGGGTGGCGGAGTTGTGTAGGTAGGTGTACTGGTGTACTGGTGAAATTGACAAGGGAATAAAATAGGGGTAAATATGGACAGAGCTGGCCTGGGAACCAGCCAGACGTCCCTCCCCTACCCTCGAGAGAGAGACCATTCAGCTTACCTGAACGCGGAGGATCATCATGATCAATCGAAGGACGAGCAGCACTGCTCTGCTGGTGGCCCTGCTGTTTTCCAGTTCGGCTATCGGCGCAGCACAGGAAAAGGAAAAAGTAATCAAGAAAACCCCGATCCAACACACATCGCCGGCAAAGGGCGAAGAGATGTACACGTCCTATTGCGCGGCCTGCCATGGGAAGGACGGCAAGGGGGCTGGCCCAGCCGCTTCCGCATTGAAAGTCCCGCCGCCCGACTTGACCACGCTGTCCCAGCGGCACGACGGGAAATATCCGAGCAGCCACGTCGCCACCATATTGCGCCACGGAACCGAAGCGCCGGCGCATGGCACCAGCGACATGCCGGTGTGGGGCCCGCTGTTCCGGTCGGTCAGCAAATCCGATGACGCAATCGTAATGATGCGCATCGCGAATCTGAACTCGTATCTGGAGTCCTTGCAGGCCAAGTGAACGAGGCGGCGTCGGCAGGCGCAGCGAATCGGGCTGCTCCTGCCCTGCACCGCAGGGCTTGTACAAACCACGAGAATCCGTGTGGCCAGGCTCGCAGGGCGAGCGAACAGCCCCTCGGAAGAATAGGGCTGCCTTCTGGGCCTGGCGCCGGAAACGGACAGGTGTCCGGTTCTGGCACGTTCTTTCCTGTTTGGAACTTCAGATCTCGTTGAAAAGAAGGCCTCGGCCATTGCCATCGTACTTGCCCCTGTGATTGCTGTTTGGGAGGTACTGGCATGGTCGTTTATGTGCTCAGCTTCGCCATCGTGATCCTCGTGGCTTTTACCTTCGCAAGTTCGATCTCCAAATCGAGAGGGCGCCGAAACTGACCCGCGCTCCGGCACAGACCGGCGCCTGCCCTACGCTCCCCTGTGGCCTAAAGACTCCGCAGATTCTTCTTCGCCTGCTGTCCGGCCTGTGGCGCCACGACGCGTTCCGGCCGCGATTCCCTGGGCGCCACGGCTGCTGAGTCCCAGACGGCGATGCGTGGCGCGGCAGGCGAAGGGATGTGCTAGAATCCCCGCGTGATGGCGGCACATTCTGCGGTAGAAATTGTACCTTCCATTCTGGCAGCGGATTTCTCGGCGCTCGGCGAGGCGGTGCGCGCCGTGGAGCGCGTCGGGGCCAAACTCATCCACGTGGATGTCATGGACGGGCACTTCGTGCCCAACATCTCCATCGGGGTACCGGTGGTGGCCTCCCTGCACAAAGCAACCCAACTCCCCCTGGACGTGCATCTCATGATTGAGAAACCCGAGCAGTACATCGGGGCGTTTGCGAAGGCTGGTGCCGCTTGGATCACGGTGCACCAGGAAGCGACGGCGCATCTGAACCGCACGATCTGCCAGATCCGCGAGCAGGGCTGCCGCGCGGGGGTGGCCGTCAATCCGGCGACCCCGGTGAGCACGCTGGCGGAGATTCTTCCGGACGTGGACCTGGTGCTGGTGATGTCGGTGAACCCGGGCTTCGGGGGGCAGCACTTTCTGCCTAGCGCGACGCGCAAAATCGCTGAACTGCGGGAACTGCGTTCACGCTATACTCTTAATTTCGTGATCGAGGTGGATGGGGGAATCGCGCCGGAGACCGTTCCGCAGGTGGTACAGGCGGGAGCGGAATTTCTGGTAGCGGGCACCTCGGTGTTTCACCAGCAGGATCCGGGCAAAGCGCTGCAGGAATTGCAGCGGCTGGCCTCGGATGCATTCCTGCAGCGGGCTTGAAGGCGGTTCCCCGGGCCGCTAGGTCCCCAACCGGGCCCCGCGACGGGGCCCCAGAACAAAATCGAGAGGTGATCGCTTGCGTCGTGGGTTACTGCTGCTGGTTGCTGCGCTGCTGGGCCTGAATTTGTTTGTCAACGCGGGCACCAGCTACGCGCAAAAGAGAAAGCACTCGAAGAAGACCGCGCCGACGACGGATAGCTCCGCTGAACCGGACAAGGTGCTCTACAACCGCGCCATGGACGACATCAAGCACGGGCGGCATGAGATCGGGCGGCTGACTCTGCAAACGCTGATCAACACCTACCCGGACAGCGAGTATCTGGCCAAGGCCAAGCTGGGTATTGCTGATTCCTTTTATAAGGAAGGCGGGACGGCCAACATGGCCCAGGCCATCGCCGGGTACAAGGATTTCATCGTGTTTTTCCCGTTCCTGCCGGAAGCCTCCTACGCGCAACTGCAGGTGGGCATGGCGCACTTCCGGCAGATGGAGAAGCCGGACCGCGACCGCACGCACGCCCGGGCCGCGGAAGACGAATTCCAGACGTTTTTGCAGAAATACGCAAACGATCCTCTGGCGCCGGCGGCCGAGCAGCGCCTGCGGGAAGTGCAGGAAATGCTGGCGGAGGGCGACTTCCGCATCGGCAATTACTACTATCTCAAGCAGTCCTACCGCGCGGCAGCCGCGCGGCTGCTCACGCTGACGAGCCGCTATCCCCTCTATAGCCGCGCGGACCGCGCGCTGTGGATGCTGGGAGTGATCTTCGAGCGCGGCGAACGCAAGGACATCGCCGCCAACTACTACGCCAAAATCGTACGCAATTATC
The DNA here is from genome assembly GCA_020072785.1 of Terriglobia bacterium. NCBI lineage: Bacteria > Pseudomonadati > Acidobacteriota > Terriglobia > Terriglobia bacterium. The sequence continues at coordinate 18,829 of JAIQGG010000005.1, forward strand.
CGCTCTCGGGCCTGGCGGATGATGCCAAGAAAAAACTGACGGCGCTGGATGCGCCCATCCCGCAGCCCGATCCGCAGGCCTTGGCACGCATGCAGCAGGAGCGCAGCATGGAGCGCGGGCATGCCAGCGTGCTGCACAAGGCCACCGGTATTTTTCGCTCCGGACCGGATGTGCGCAGCGCGGCGCGCGTGGGCAAGCCGAACCTGGAGCCGGAATCGAATTCGCTAGCGGGCATAGACATCCTCACGCCGGGCGGACAGAACCGCGTGGGTGGTGGCGCGGGAACCACCGCCGTAGTGGCCACGGTGACTCCGGGCTCCTCCGGCGGCAGCACCGCCACGGCGGGAGCGGAGTCCGCACCGGCGGCGGCAAGCACGGAAAGTGCCCCCGGGCCCGAAGCCGCTATCCCAGCGGCCACGGACACCGGAACCCCGGCGAACCCCGAGAAGACTGCGGGAGCGCCGGCGGAAAACGCCGCTGGGAATGACACTGCCGCCACTGATCCCGGGTCTGCGCCCCCGGCGAAGGTCGCGAATCCCTCCGGCTCATCCAGCGAGGCGGGCGCGGGAAAAACGCCTGTGGACAAAAAGAAAGAGTCCACCAGCAAGAAGAAAAAAGGTCTGCGAAAAATTATTCCCTGGTAACGGTACGGGGCTGAACCTGCCAGCACCCCCCTCCAGCCTGTCCAAAGGGGCAGGTTGCTATCCCCGGTGACTGCCATATCCCCTTCGGACACATAGCCCTAGCCTTTGCGTTGACGCTTTCTGGCACCGGTGCTCCAATAGCGGTTGTAGATTCGCAGATCGCGGATGGGATTCCGCGGAGGGCACCCGGTGACCAAGATTCTGGTTGCTGACGATAACAGCAACATTCAAAAGATGGTCGGCCTTGCTCTGAAAGACCAGGGCATTGACGTCATCGCTGTAGGCAATGGCGAAGCCGCGGTGCGCAAGATTTCCGAGTTGCGCCCGGACCTGGTGCTGGCCGACGTCTTCATGCCGGTGCGCAACGGCTATGAGGTGTGCGAGTACGTCAAGACCGACACTGCCCTGACGCACATTCCCGTGATTCTGCTGGTGGGCGCCTTCGATCCCCTGGATGAACAGGAAGCGCAGCGCGTGGGTGCTGACGGCGTCCTGAAGAAACCGTTTGTTCCGCCGGAACCGCTGATCTCCATGGTGAAGTCGGCACTGGCGCGCGCGGTAACCGCGGCGGTCGCAACCCCTCAGCCCGCAGCGCCGGTTCCGGCTCCCGCTGCGCCGGCGGTGCCCGCAGCCGCACCCGAAGAGCTTCCGGACATCTTTTCCCTGCAACCCGCTTCCGTAACCGTTCCGGAGGGATCGGGGGCGATGGCGTTTGGAAATCTGCTGGAAACGGAAACTCCTGCGGTGGCCGAAGCTGCGCTACCCGCAGAAGAACAGCACGTCTGGGGCAACGCGCCGGCGGCGAGTGCCGTGACCGAGGAAGTCGCCGAAGGAGCCGCGCCGGAATGGAACTGGCAGAGCAAGTCCCCCGAAGAGACTGCGGATGGACTTCCACCCGCGGGCGCGAAGGATTGGCGGGACAGCGAGCTAGCCATCGAACAGGCGACGACCAAGGAGCACGCGGAATCGCCCTCTGCCTACGCCGCAACCGGTATCGAAGAAGAAGCCGCCGCCGTACCCGAGGTTTCCGGCCACGCCTGGACAGAAGCAGCACCCGCGCCCGAGGAGACCCTGACTCCCCCGTGGGAGCGCGCCACTCCGGCAAGCAGCCCTTCGTCTTTTTTTCAGGAAGCAGAGCCGGCGACACAGATCGCCGCGCCAGCCAGCGCATGGGACACGGAAGCACAGAAGGCCGGACAGTTCGCGAAGTCCTGGGATTCGGCCCAGACAGAAACACCTGCCGCCGCGCATGAAATAGAAACCGAGGCGGCGGCCGAGAGCGAAGAAGCCGCAGCGCAGCACAACTTCTACGCGCCCGAGGCGTCCACCGAAGAACTCTTGCTGGCTCGCCAGGAAGAGCAGCCTGTTGCTTTCTCGGAAGAAGCGCCCGCGCAAGCGGTTTTCTGCGGCGCCCCGGCGGGAGAAGAACCACTTCCTGCGGCCGAGGAAGAAGCGGAAGTGGCAGGCGCGGAACCCGAGCCCGCGGCGATGGAATTCGCAGGCTCCCCCGCCCTTTCCAAGCTGGTGTCCGAAGCGGTGCCCAGTATTCCCGTCGGGGCGAGCGCGGCGGCATCCGCGCCGGATATGGACGCGATGGTGGCCAAGGTGCTGGAGAAAATGTCCCCCGAAGTGATTCAGGCCGTGACGCGGGAGATGGTGAAGCCGATGATCGAGGCCATCCTGCGCGGCGAACTCGACAAGAAGAAATAGCAGTTCCCCACTCTTCTCCCTTTTCTGCTAGTTACCGGCGGATTGACGCACGCGCATCCTCGCCCGTATAGTCAAGTTTTCGTCTCCACACCATTGCCGCGCGCGAGTCGCGCGATCTCGAGAAAAGGCAGGACGGAACCGTCGCATGGCGCGCGAAATCGCAAAGGCCTACGAACCACAACAGATCGAACCCCGCTGGGCGGAGGCCTGGGTGCAAGAAGCGCTGTTCCGCGCCGACGCCGCGGCCCCGGGCCCGGCCTTCTCCATCGTCATCCCGCCGCCCAACGTGACCGGATCGCTGCACATCGGCCACATGCTGGACCACACGGAGATCGACATCCTCACGCGCTGGCACCGCATGCGCGGGTACAACACGCTGTACCTGCCGGGCACGGACCATGCGGGCATCTCCACGCAGCGCGTCGTGGTGCGGCAGTTGGCCGAGCAGGGCGTGGATTACCGCAAGCTGGGGCGCGAGGAGTTCGAGAAGCGCGTGTGGAAGTGGAAGGAAGAGTCCGGGGGCACGATCACCGGACAGATGCGGCAGATCGGGGAGAGCTGCGACTGGTCGCGGGAGAAGTTCACACTGTCCCCGGAGTTGTCGCGGGTGGTGCGCGAAGTCTTCGTGCGGCTGTACGAAGAGGGGCTGATCTACCGCGCGCACTACCTGATCAACTGGTGCCCGAGCTGCCTGACGGCGCTGAGCGACCTGGAAACGGTGCACGAGGAGCGCCAGGGACATCTGTGGCACATCCGCTACCCGGTGATCGGGACGGAGGAGCACATCGTGGTGGCCACCACGCGGCCGGAAACCATGCTGGGAGACACGGCGGTAGCCGTGCATCCCAAAGACGAGCGCTACAAGCACTTGGTGGGGAAAAAGATCCTGCTGCCGCTGATGAACCGCGAGATTCCCCTGATCGCGGATGAAATGGTGGACCGGGAATTCGGCACGGGCGCGGTGAAAATCACCCCGGCGCACGACCCCAACGACTTCGAAGCCGGCCGGCGCCACAACCTGCCGGAAATCGATGTGATGACCGACAACGGACACATGAGCGCCGCCGCGGGGCCGTATGCCGGGCTGGACCGCTTTGCCGCGCGCAAGCGCGTGGTGGAGGACCTGAAGGCGCTGGGGCTGCTGGAAAAGATCACCGATCACACGCATGCCATCGCGCACTGCGAGCGCTGCAAGACGGTGGTGGAGCCGCGAGCCTCGACGCAGTGGTTCTGCAAGATGAAGCCGCTGGCGGAGCCGGCGTTGGCCGCCGTGGAGAGCGGCCAGATCCGCATGGTTCCGGAAAACCGGCGCGAGGAATATTTTAACTGGATGCGCAACATCCGCGACTGGTGCATCTCGCGGCAGTTGTGGTGGGGCCATCGCATCCCGGCGTGGCACTGCGCGGAATGCAAGGGCGTGACCGTGGCGCGGGAGACGCCGGCGAAGTGCGCGAAGTGCGGCGCGGAGAAGCTCGCGCAGGACCCCGACGTGCTGGACACCTGGTTCAGCTCGGCGCTGTGGCCGTTTTCGACGCTGGGCTGGCCGGAGAAGACGCCGGACTTCCAGAAATACTACCCCACGACCCTGCTGATCACCGGCTACGACATCATTTTCTTCTGGGTCGCGCGGATGATCATGATGGGCATGCATTTCACGGGACAAGTGCCCTTTCGCAACGTCTATTTTCATTCCCTGGTGCGCACGGCGGAAGGCGCAAAGATGTCCAAGTCCAAGGGCACCGGCCTGGATCCCGTGGCGCTCAACCAGCAGTACGGCACGGACGCGATGCGCTTCTGCCTGGCCTCCATGGCCGCGCCGGGGACGGATATCGTGCTCTCGGATGACCGCCTGCTCGGGGCTCGGGCTTTTGCCAACAAGATCTGGAACGCGGCGCGCTTCTTGTTTCTGAACCTGGACAAGTTCGAGCAGCAGGGCGGGGCGCAGATGGAAGAACTGGCCGCACCGCAAACGCGCGCCGGGGCGCCGTACCCCGTGGCCGGGAGCGTGCCGCTGGCCGATGCGTGGATCTTTTCGCGGCTGGCGCACACCGCGGCGATGATCGACGACGCGCTGGCCAACTACCGCTTCCACGAGGCCGCGCAGGGCGTGTACCAGTTTTTCTGGGGCGATTTCTGCGATTGGTACATTGAGTGGGTAAAGCCGGAGCTGACCGCTGCGGACCAGGCGCGCGCCACGGTGGCGTGGCAGAACCTGTTCGCGGCGTTCGAAGCGGCCCTGCGGCTGCTGCACCCGTTCATGCCCTTCCTGACCGAGGAGCTGTGGCACCAGTTGCCCCAGCGCGCGGGTTCCAAGTCCATCGCCATGGAGCCCTTCCCTGCCGCGAAAAAGGAATGGCTCAATGAGCCGGCCGACGAGGCCCTGGCGCTGATCCAGGAGATCATCGGGGCGTTGCGCAATGTCCGCGCGGAGATGAAGCTGGACCCCAGGAAGAAGATTGCGGCGGACTTTTCCAGCGGCGATGCGGCTGTCCGCGAACTTATCGCGCGCAATCGCGAGCCGATTCTGCGTTTGGCGATCCTTTCGGACCTGCGTATCTCGGCCGCGTCGCTGCCCACGGCGGGAGGCACGCTGCGTTCCACGGCGCGCTTTGATGTGCGCGTCGCGTTTGCCGAAGGCCTGGACGCGGCCTCCGAGATGGCCAAGCTGCGCAAGGAAAAAGAGCGGCTGGAGAAGGACATCGCTGGGAAGCAGGGACGCCTGGCCGATGAAACCTTTCGCAGCAAGGCGCCGGAACAAATCGTTCGAGGCCTGGAAGCCACGCTGGCCGAGCGGCGCATCGAATATGAGAAGGTGGCGCAACGGCTGGCGGAGCTGGAGCGCGGGGCGTGAGATAGGATGGACTGGAACTCCCAAGCGATTACGGAGCTGATTCGGCAGGCCCTGGCCGAGGATATCGGGACGGGCGACGCCACCTGCGCGGCTACGATTCCGGAGCGCGCGACGGCGCGCGCGCACATCCTCGCGCGGGAAGCGGTAGTGTGCGCGGGCTTGCCGCTGGCCGGGCGCATCTTTTGCGCTCTCGATCCGCAGATGAAGATCGAAGCGCTCCGCAAGGACGGCGAGAACGCCGAGGCGGGGAGCGACCTGTTGCGCCTGCAGGGCGGCGCGCGGGCGATCCTGACCGGCGAGCGCACGGCCCTGAATTTCCTGTGTCACCTTTCTGGAATCGCCACGCTGACCAGCGCCTTCGTCCGGCAGCTCGAGGGGACCAGGGCAAAGATCCGCGATACGCGCAAGACCACGCCGCTGCTGCGCGCCCTGGAAAAATACGCGGTGCGCATGGGCGGCGGAGTGAATCACCGCTTCGGGCTCTACGACGCCATTCTCCTCAAGGAAAACCACATCGCGCTGGCCGGCGGAGTGCACCGGGCGCTGGAGAAAGCCCGCGCCTATTCCGCCTCCCTGCCCATGCAAATCGAAGTGCGCGATCCTGCCGAACTGGGCGAGGCGCTGGCCGCCGGAGCCGACGCCGTCCTGCTCGACAACATGACGGTGGAAGAAGCCGCGCTGTGCGTTTCGCTGGCCCGGCAACTGCGCCCGCACTGCGCGGTGGAGATCTCCGGCGGCATCACGCTGGCCAATGCGCGCGCGTACGCACAGACCGGCGCGGACTACCTCTCGTCCGGCACGCTGACGCATTCCGCCCCGGCCGCCAACCTCAGCCTGCTTGTGGAATCGGTATCCGCCGGGTAAGCTTCGGCTGGAAAGCGGGGCCGGCAACAATGTCTGCCTCACCCTCACGTTGATGGCTACGGAAACAGTCTCGGGAACGACCGACCGGCGCATCGCCGCGCTGCTGACGCTGCTGGCGGACAACGCCACGATCGTGATCAGCGGCGCGCGCATCGCGGAGGAGATCGGCGTCTCGCGCTCGACGGTGTGGCGCTGGGTAGAGCGGCTGCGTGCCCTCGGGGTGCGCGTGAAGGGCGAGCCGCGCACCGGCTATTTCCTGGAAAAAGTTCCGGACATCCTCACGGCGGAGATGCTGCGCCGCGGCCTGCGCGGAAGTCTCTTCGGCCGTTCCATCCACCATTTCATCAAAACGGATTCGACCAACCGCGTGGCGCTGGAGCTGGGCCACGCCGGGGAGCCCGAAGGGGCGGTGGTGCTGGCCGAGGAGCAGACCGCGGGGCGCGGGCGCGCCGGCCGGACGTGGCATTCCTCGCGCGCTGCGGGAATCTACGTCACGCTGCTGCTGCGCCCGCGCCTCTCTCCCGTGGAAGCGCCGCTGCTGACCCTGCTCGCGGGCCTCTCCGCGCGAGCCGCGATCGAGGCGCAAGCGGGCGTGGCCCCGGACCTCAAATGGCCCAATGACCTGCTGCTGAAAGGGCGCAAGGCCGGCGGGATACTGACGGAGATGCATGCCGAGCCGGGCCTGGTGCGCTTTGTGATCGTGGGGCTGGGGCTGAACGTGAACCAGGCGCAATTCCCGGAAGAGCTGGCGGCGATCGCCACTTCCCTGCGCGTGGAGACCGGCCGGGAGCACTCCCGGCTGGAGCTGCTGCTGCGGTTGCTGCGGCAATTCGAGAGCGACTACAATCGTTTCCTGCAGGAAGGGCCCGGCTGGGTGCTGGAGCGCTTCTCCGCGGTCTCGAGCTTTGCGCGCGGCAAGCGCGTCAGCGTGAACGACGGCCGCGCGAGCTACACGGGAACCACGGCGGGACTGACCCCGGAGGGGCTGCTGCAGGTGAAACGGGACGATGGCCGGACGGTGACCGTGCTTTCCGGCGATGTCGCGGAGGCGCACTAAATGCTCCTGGTGATTGATGTCGGCAACACGAACACGGTGCTGGGCGTCTACCGCGGCGAAGAGCTGATCGCCAACTGGCGGCTGACCACGGCGCGGCAGCAGACCGTGGACGAATACGGGGTGCTGACGCGCAATCTTTTCACGCTCGGGAATCTGGACCGCGATGCAATCGGGGGGATCATCATCAGCTCGGTGGTGCCGCCGGTGAATCCGACGCTGGCGGAGATGTCGCGCCGCTATTTCGGGCTGAAAGCGCTGTTCGTCGAGCCGGGAGTCAAAACGGGCATGCCCGTGCACTACGACAACCCGCAGGAAGTGGGCGCGGATCGCATCGTCAACGGCGTGGCGGCGTTCAGCAAGTATGGCGGACCGTGTATCGTGGTGGATTTCGGGACGGCCGTCACCTTCGATGCCATCTCGGAACGCGGGGAATATCTCGGCGGGGTGATCGCACCGGGCCTGGGCATCTCCTCGGAGGCGCTGTTTTCGCACGCCGCCCGGCTGCCGCGCGTGGAGATCAAGGACCCGGGCAGGATCATCGGGACGAATACGGTCACCTCCATGCAGGCGGGGCTGTATTACGGTGCGGTGGACCTGGTGGACGGCATGCTCGCGCGGATGAAGGCGGCGCTGGGGCCGGACACCAAAGTCGTGGCCACGGGCGGGCAGGCGCCGCTGGTTGCGCGCGGCTCGCGGCACATCCAGCACACCGACGAATTCCTGACGCTCGAGGGCCTGCGCCTGATCTGGGAAAAGAACCTCCCCGCCGCGCGCGAGGCGCGCCCCGCGCCGGAACGAGCCGCGCGGCCCGCCAGCGCGAAGAAAACAAGCCGCTGAACGGCGCCGCATGGACGACTGGAACTACTTCAGCTACTACAGCGAAATCGAAGAGTACTTCTGGAAAAAACGCGGGGCGCACCTGCTCGTCTCCCCGCTGGACTGGGCGATCATGGAGACGTGGCAGAAGGCGGACGTGCCGCTCTCCGCGGTCCTCAAGGGGATCGACCGGGCCTTCGAAAGCTACCAGCGCTCGCGGCGCGGCGCCGGGCGTCCGCTGAAAAGCCTGGCCTACTGCACGGATGCCGTGCTGGAGGCCGCGGAAGAGGAAAAAGCGGCCGCGGCGGGCGCCGCGCCGCCGAAAAAGACCGCCGCCCGCGCGGAAGAGACCTTCTCACGCGACGCGCTGCGCGCGTACTTCGGGAGAAACCTCGAGCAACTGCGCAGCGCCGCGGAGCGGCTTGCGGCCGATTCGGGCGAACTGGCGGCGCGGGTGCGGGACGCGGCGCTGTCGCTCGAAGGCAGCCTCGCGCTCGTGGAGGCGCCCGGGATGCTCGACATCGAGGACCTGGAGCGGCGCTTGACCGTCCTCGACGACAAGCTGCAGGCGGCGCTCACCAGCCTCGCGAGCGAAGAGATGATGCTGGGCATCCGGCGCGAACTTGACCGCCAGCTCTCCGCTTACCGCAGCAAGATGAAGGCCGAGCAGCTCGCGCAGGTGGAGCGGCAGTTCATTCACAAGCGCCTGCTCGAGGAGTTCCGCTTGCCGCGCCTGAGCCTCTACTATTTCTGCTGACGGCGCCCGGGAACGCCGCCGCCTTTCCTTTGCGGGCAATGTGTCGCAGAATGGTAGCCCACTCCCATGCCTGAAGAATTGCACTTCAAAGTAGAAAAGCTGGTTTACGGCGGCGACGGCCTCGGCCACGCCGACGGCAACACCATCTTCGTGCCCTACGTGCTGCCCGGGGAAGAGGTGCGCGCCGAGATCGTCCTGAAGAAGAAAACGCTGATCCACGCGCGGCTGTTGGAGGTTCTGACGCCTGCGCCGGAGCGCGCCACGCCGGTCTGCGCTCACTTCGGCACGTGCGGCGGCTGCCATTACCAGCACATCCCGTACGACCTGCAGGTGCGCCTGAAGACGGAGATCCTGCGCGAGACGCTCTCCCGCCTCGGCGGCATCGCCTGGGACGGCCCGGTGGCTCATCACGCCTCGCCCGCCGCGGGCTACCGCAACCGCGCGCAGTGGGCGGTGCGCAGCTTGCCGCAGCCCGCGCTCGGCTATTTCCAGGCGGGCAGCTCCACGGTCTGCGAAATCAAGGAGTGCTCCGTTCTTTCTCCGGGTCTCGCGGAAGTGTTCGCGCAGTTGCAGACGCTGGTGACCTCCGGCGCCTTGCCGGGAAATCTGAAGGAGATCGAAGCCTTCGCGGATTCCTCCGACGAGAAGATCGCCGTCAACGCGGCCTTTGCGGCGTTTGCGAAATCCGGGGCCGAACTGGCCCGGATCCTGCAGCGCGGCGTGCCGCGCCTGGCGAGCGTGCTGCTGAACGACCAGTCCAGCCAGAAATTCGAGCTGGCCGGTCCGGGCTTCCTGACCCAGGAAGCGGGCGGCTTCCGCTACAAAGTCAGCCACCTCTCGTTTTTCCAGGTGAACCGCTTCCTCATCGAAGACCTGCTGGAGAGCGTGACGCGCGGCGCCACCGGCGCGCTGGCGCTCGATCTCTATGCGGGCGTGGGCTTCTTCTCGCTGCCGCTGACGCGCACGTTCAAAAAAGTGATCAGCGTGGACGCCAATCTGGCCGCCACGCACGACCTGCGCGCCAACGCCGCGGAAGCCAACGTAAAAATTCAGTGGCATCACGAGCAGGTGGACGCCTTTCTCCGCCGGCCGCATGCGCGGCCCGATTTCGTGGTGCTGGACCCCCCGCGCGCGGGACTCGGCGCGGAAGCCGCGGCCAACCTGGCCAAGCTGGGCGCGCCGGAGATCGTCTATCTTTCCTGCGACCCGGCGACGCTGGCGCGCGACCTGGCGGTGCTGACCGGGTCGCCCAAGAGCAAGCAACTGCTCAGCGGCACTTCCCCGCGCTATGAGATCGCCAGCGTGGCCCTCTTCGACCTCTTCCCGCAGACCTATCACCTGGAAACCCTGGTCCGGCTGAGGCTCGCCCCGTGAAGCTCCCTGCCGTCGCGATCGCCGCGGCCTTTGCGGGCGGTATCGTGCTCGGCGGGCAGAGTCTCTCCGCTGCGTCTGCTTCCCCGCCATTCGCATTGCACGCCCTGCTGCTGGGCGCATCGCTCGTGCTGCTTGCCGGCTTGTGGCTGGTGCGGAAGAACCATCTGCGCGCGGGCGCGGCGGCGGCCCTCGTCTTCTGGATGGCGCTCGGCACGATTTCCGCGCTTGTAGCAAATCAGCCCCTCCCTGCCGAACATGTCCTCTCGCTCCTCGATGCGCGCCGCCTGGACCTGGCCACGCCGCTGCGCTGGCAGGGGCGTCTGCGCGATGAGCCGCGCCGCCTGCCCTGGGGCCAGGGAATGGATGTGGACCTCACCCGGTTCGAGTTCAATGGCGCCGCGCTTCCCGTCACGGGGGGCATGCGCCTGACCTACGCCGCGGAAGCGGCTGCGGACGCGCCTTTGCCGGAGCTACACGCGGGCGACGAAGTTGCCTTCACCGCCAAAGCCCGGTTGCCCGCGCTCTTCCGCGACGACGGCGCCTTCGACCGCCGCGCCTATCTCGGACAGCAGAACATTCACCTGACGGCCAGTCTCCGCGCCGCGGAGCTCGTCGAACGCGTGGCGCCCGCTCCGGCGTCGCTGCGCTACGCGCTGGCGCGGGTGCGCGCGCATCTGCGCACGACGCTCGACGGACTCTTCCCCGCCGCGCCGGAGTCCGCGGCGATCCTGCGGGCCATGCTGCTGGGGGACCGCAGCTTCGTGGAGCGCGAGGAGTCGCAGAGCTTTCAGATTACAGGGACGTATCACGTGCTGGTGGTGGCCGGACTGCACGTGACGGCGCTGGCGGTGTTCCTGTTCTGGGCCGGGCGGGCGCTGCGGCTGCCGCGCACGGTGATTTCACTGCTGGCGCTGGCGCTGCTCCTCGCCTATGTGAGCGTGGTGGAGCAGCGCCCGCCGGTGCTGCGCGCGGCGCTGATGGCTGGCGTGGTGGTCCTGGGGCGCATGCTGTACCGGCGGCTGGACTTGCTGAACTCGGCGGCGCTGGCGGCGCTGCTGATCCTGGTGGCGCGGCCCCTGGAGGTGTCCGACCCCAGCTTCCAACTATCGTTTCTGGCGATGGGTTGCATCGGGGGGCTGGCGGTACCCTGGCTGGAGCGCTCCGTGGAACCCTACACGCGGGCGCTGCGCGGCTGGCGCGACGTGCCGCGCGACGCCGCGCACGAGCCGCGGCGGGCGCAGTTCCGGATCGATCTGCGTTCGCTGGACCGCTGGCTCGCGCAGCGGCTCCCGGAGAAAACTGCGCGCGGGGGTGGCGCCGCGGCCATCTCGCTGCTTTCGTTCTCGTTCCGCACCTGGGAGATCTTTGTGCTCTCCCTCGTCTTGCAGATCGGCATGCTGCCGCTGATGGCCTTGCAGTTCCACCGCATCGCGCTGTCGGGGCCGCTGGCCAATCTCTTCGCCGTGCCGCTGACCGGGATCCTGGTGCCGCTGGGATTCTTGACGCTGGGAACGGCGGTGCTGTTTCATCCGGTGGGGCGGGTGCTGGCGCTGCCGCTCGGCTGGCTCACGGCCCTGCTGACGCACGGTGCGGGGTGGTTCGCGCGCCTGCCGCACGGGAGCTACCGCATCCCGGGGCCGCCGTGGTGGCTGCTGCTGCTGTTTTTCGCGGCGTTCGTGGGGCTGGCGGCAGCGCTGCGGCGCGATGCGGGAGAGTTGACCGCTTCGCGGTCACAGTTGAAGTTGACCGCTTCGCGGTCGCACATAGCGACGACGCGGCGCAAGGCGCGGACGACTCCGGTGTTCGCGGCCGCGCTGCTGGCGTGCGGCGCGGTCATCGCCATCTATCCCTTCGCGCCGCGCACCTTCCCCGGGAAGCTGGAGGTGACGGCGCTGGACGTGGCCCAGGGCGATGCCCTGCTGGTGGTTTCCCCGCACGGGCGAACGATGCTCATCGACGGGGGCGGCGCGTTTGCCGGGTACGGGCCGCAGGAGCGGCGGGAGCGCAGCGATCCGGGCGAGGAAGCGGTCTCGCCGTATCTTTGGTCGCGGGGCGTCCAGCGGCTGGACATTGTGGCGCTGACGCACGCGCACCAGGACCACATCGGGGGGCTCGCGGCCATACTGGAAAATTTTCGCGTGGGGCGCCTGTGGATCGGCCGCGAAGTCGCTTCGCCGGCGCAGGCCGCGCTGGAAGAGCTGGCGCGGAACAAGGGTATCCCCATCGAGCACGAGCGGCGCGGGGACGCCTTGGACTGGGACGGGGTGCGGATGCGCGTGCTGTGGCCGGAAATCGCTCCGGAGAAAACCGCGCCGGGACCGCAGAACAACGATTCGCTGGTGCTGCGCCTGGCCTATGGGCGGCGCGTGATCCTGCTTCCGGGGGACATCGAAAAGCAGGCGGAGCAGGAGATCGCGGCGGAGACGCCGCAGGGCGGCTTGCGCGCGGACGTGCTGAAGGTCGGGCACCACGGGAGCAAGAACTCGACGATGGAGGAGTTTCTGGAGCGGGTGCGGCCGCAGATTGCGGTAATTTCCGCGGGCGCGGAAAATCCTTACGGACATCCGAGCCCGGAAGCGCTGGAGCGCCTGGAGCAGGCGGGGGTGCGGGTGCTGCGCACGGACCGCAGCGGGGCCATTCACATACTGACGGACGGGGAACGGGTGGAAGTCTATTGCTACACGAAGTGCGCGGCCGGGGAGCCGCAGCGGGCGTCAGGGGAGCCGCACGGCCCACAGCAGGACGAGCAATCCCAGAATTAAGATGAAGCCCAAGGCCGCCTGGTATTCGCGGTTCTTGCGGTACTGCGCCCAGGAAAATGCTGCGCCCTTTTCCGCCGCCATAGGTGCAGGGGTCAGCCGGGGCAGGAAGAGCGGAACGGCGCGCGCGTAGTCGTCAAAGACCGCGCCGAAGCGCCGGCGCAACTCCTGTTCCTCGTTGCGCATGACGATGGAGTAGAAAAGCGCGAAGTAGCCGAGCAGCAGGGCGGCGGAAATCCAGGAGTGCGCGGCGATAGCCAGGCCGGCGGTGAGAATGGCGCTGCCTAGATACAGGGGATTGCGGGTGTAAGCGTAGGGGCCGAAGACGGTGAGCATCTCCTGCTTGTGCAGGCAGCCCGCGGCGTAGGCCCGTACCAGCAGCCCGAGCGTGCCGATGCAGCCGCCGAGGAGAATCATGCGCGGCACGGGGCGTGCGAACCAGAAGACGGCCAGCGCGAGCAGGTAGCCGAGGCGCACGCGCCAGCGAGTGAAGAACGCCGGGGCGGCGCTCATCGCGGGGACTCCAGGCGGCGCTGCACGGCGTCCAGGACCGCATCCACGGTGAGTTCGAGCATGGCGGGATCGGGCGCGCTGCCGCGCTTGTAACTGGTGCGCGCAGCAGGGCTGCGCAGAACGATGTCCGCGGTGCGCGCGGCGCGGAAGGGGCCGTTGCGCACAGGATCGGTGGGACCGAAGAGCGCCACGGCGGGCGTGCCCAGGGCCACGGCCAGGTGCAGCGGGCCGGTGTCCCCGCCCACAATGAGATCGGCTTTGCGAAGAAGCGCCATGAGCGGTCCGAGCGGGCTATTGTCGAGAACCGGCTCGGCGCCACCGCTCGCCGCACGCACCGACTCCGCGAGTGCCTCTTCCCCCGGTCCGTAGTTTACGACACAGCGCAGGCCGAGTTCGCTGGAAATGCGGCGGCAGAGTTCCCCGAAGCGCTCCGCGGGCCAGCACTTGGATCCCCAGCCGCCGCCGGGCGAGAGCACGCAGTAGCGCGTGAGGCCGGCGGCGGCCATTATTGCCGCCCACTGCGCTTCTTCTTCCGGAGTCACGCGCAGGGTGAACGGGGCCACGCCGCTGCGCGCTCCCGCGCGCAGCGACAGCTCGCCGTTCTGCTCGGCGACGTGCGGAGATTTTGCGGCCACGCGGTCGGTGTACACCAGGGGGACGCCGAATTCGCGGATGCAGCTGGAATCAAAGCCGATGCGCCGCGGCACGCCGCCGAAAAAACCGAAAAGCGCCGACTTCCATAATCCCTGGTAATCCACCGCCGCGCTCCAGGATCGCCCGCGGATGCGGCGAACGGTCTCGCGTATGGACGCCCAGGAGCGCGTGTTGACGCTCCACACGGCGCCGGCCAGATCGCTGCGCTCCACCAGCAGGCGCCAGCGCTCATCGGTAAGCCAGACGATCTCGGAGCCGGGAAACGACGCGCGCAGGGCGGCCACGGCTGGGAAGGTGTGCGCGATGTCGCCGAGCGAGCCCAGCCGCAGGACGAGAAATCCCGGCTCAGGCATGCGGAACCTTGCGGATTTTTTCGAGCAGGTCGCGCGTGGAGTGCTCCTTGGGGTCGCCGACGATGGCCACGCGCACCCCGAGACGCGCGGCGGTCTCGCGCTCCGGCACGGTCTCTGCGGTGTAGTCGGTGCCCTTGGCGTGCACGTCCGGGCGCAGAGCGGCGAGCAGCGCCTCCACGTTGGGCTCGGAGAAGATCACTACGTAATCCACGGCCCGCAGCGCGGCAACGAGCTCCGCGCGCGCCGTCTCCGGCAGGACCGGGCGGTTCGGCCCCTTGAGCGGACCCACGCTGGCATCGGAGTTGACGCCGACGACGAGCACGTCGCCCTCGCGCCGCGCGCCTTCCAGGTAGCGCACGTGGCCCACATGCAGCATGTCGAAGCAGCCGTTGGCGAAGACGATGCGCTGGCCGCGGCGGCGGTGTTCCGCCAGGCGTGCGGCCAGCCCGTCTCGCGAAAGAATTTTGCCGGCGGCGCGCATGGCTCAGGAACCCGTCACCTCGCGGCGGATGGCGGCCAGCAGCTCTTCGTGGAGTACGGTAGCCGTGCCGCGCTTCATGACCACTATGCCGCCGGCGATGTTGGCAAGATGCGCGGCCTCGAGCGGGCTGGCGCCGCTGGCCAGCGCCAGCGTAAAGGCGGCGAGAACGGTGTCGCCCGCGCCGGTCACGTCCACGGCCTGATCGCTGCCGTGGATGGGGATGTGCACCGTGGGCTTCCCCGCCTCGAACAGCGCCATGCCGTGGCGGCCCCGGGTAACGAGCAGCGAGCGCAGCTTCATGGCCAGCAGAGCCGCGCGCCCGCTGCGCTCCAGCTCCGGCATGTTCTGCCCGATGCTGGTTTGCAGGAGCGCTTCGAGCTCGGACTCGTTGGGAGTTGCGGAGGTGATCCCGGTGCGGGCATACGCGGTCAGGTCGCGGCGGGCATCGAGCGTGGCAATGCATTCGCCCTTCTTGCGCTGCAGTGCGGCGCGCACGGACTCCGGCGTGGCTACGCCGAAGCCATAGTCGGAAACGGCCAGGACGTCCACGGCCTGCAGGCGCTCGCGCAGTTTTCGTTCGAGCTTGCCGCGGGCTTCGGCCGGAAGCTCGCCTTGCGGCTCGCGGTCCACGCGCAGAACCTGCTGGTGCGTGGTGTGCGGCCAGCCCGCCAGGAAGCGCGTCTTCACCGGCGTGGTCCAGCCCTTCACGCGCACCACCCCGGAGACGTCCACGCGCCGGGCGCGGAAGAATTGCACGAGCGCGTCGCCCGCGGCATCGTCGCCAACGGCGCTGACCGGCAGGACTTTGGCGCCGAGGTCCGCGAGGTTGTTGGCGGCATTGGCGCCGCCGCCGGGAACCATGTGCGTTTCGCGGTGCCGCAGGATGAGCACCGGCGCTTCCCTGGAAACCCGGGCGATCTCGCCGAACTGGAACTCATCGGCGACAAAATCGCCGAAGAGCACGGCCCTCCGGCCGGGAAAGCGTTCCACGAATTCGGAGAGCGCGGCGTAATCCACGGCGGGGCCCGCGGCAGGGGCGGTTATTTTCCGTTTCTTCATTCGCTGAGCCTCAAAATCCAGTCCACCGCTTGCGTCAGGTCTTCCGCGACGTAATCGGGCTGCGCCGGCCACTTGGCGGAGTCCGCTTCCAGCTCGCCGCGGCCGTAGCCCGTCTTGACCAGCACGCTGCGGGCGCCGGCGCGGCGCGCGAGGTCTACGTCCAGGTAGCGGTCGCCCACGACCACTGAGCGCCGCAGATCCAGGTGCTGCTCGCGCGCGGCGCGCTCCAGCAGCCCCGCCTTCGGCTTGCGGCACTCGCAGCCGTCTTCGGGGCGGTGCGGGCAATAGTAGATGCCGTCCAGCTTCGCGCCCGCGGCGGCCAGCTGCCGGTTCATCTCCGCGTGCACTTCGCCGATCAGCGACTCCGCAAAGAGCCCGCGGGCCACCCCGGACTGATTGGTCACCACAAAAACGGGCCAGCCCGCGGCATTCAGCCGCCGGATGGCCTCCCCCGCGAACTCAAACATACGGAAGCGGCTGAGATGATTCAAGTAGCCGACCTCCTCGGAGATGGTGCCGTCGCGGTCGAGAAAGACCGCGGGGCGCAGGGCGGCCGGCTCAGGCATGCGAGGCATTCCTCGCTTCCAGCCAGGAGCTCGCCGCGGCGGCCACGGCTTCCGGGGCGATGCGCGTCATGCAGCGGTGATCGATGGGGCAGCGGCGAAGAAAGCACGGGCTGCAGTGCGGCTTTTCCTGCACCACGGTACAGCGCGGCGTCACCGGAGCGGTGCCCTGCGGGTCGGTGGGGCCGAAGACAGCCACCACGGGGAGGCCCACCGCCGCAGCCACGTGCATCGCTCCCGAATCGTTGCCGATGAAGAGGTGGCACTGCGCAAGCAGCGCGGGCAGATCGGCGATGGCCGTCTGGCCAGTCAGATCAATGGGAAGGCGCTTCATTTCAGCGATGATGGCCTGCGAGACGCGGGCTTCCGAAGCCGTGCCGAACAGTATCACATCGCAATCGAACCGGTCCTGCAGCGCCCCGGCCAGCGCCGCAAAGTGCGCCGGCGGCCAGCATTTGGCCGAGCCGTAGGAAGCCCCCTCGCCAATGGCCACCCGCAGGGCTTGCGGGCGCGCGCCGGCTCTTCGAAGAGTCTCAGCGGCTTGCCGGCGTTGCGCTTCGGAGACAGACAGCGGGATATGCTCCTCCCCTTTCAGGGCGTCGAGCCAGCCGGCGCGGCGCAGCAACTCCAGATAGTAAAACTGCTCGTGGGCGGGGATCTCCCCGGGACGCGGCACGGGGATGGCGCGGGTCAGGAGCAGGCTGCGGCCATCCCGGGCATAGCCGACGCGCTGGGGGATTCCGGCGCGCCAGGCGAGCCAGGCGGCGTCAAAAGCGTTCTGCAACAGGACGGCGAGATCGAAGCGCTGGCCGCGCAACTCCTCCACCAGGCGTTCCCGCCCGCGCCAGCCGCGGTGCTCGCCGCGCACGTCGTAGGGGAGAAGACGGTCCGCCACCTGCTGCCCGCGGTAGATGTCCGCAACATAGGGCCGCGCCAAAACGCTGATTTCGGCCTCCGGCCATTTGCCGCGCAAGGCGCGCAGCGCGGGCAGCGCCAGGATGGCGTCGCCCACCCAGTTCGTGGCGCGGACCAGTATCTTCATGCGCCCGCCCCGCGGCGCACGCGGATCTTTTGCTCGAGGGCCGCCAGAAAGTCGTCCTCGCCGAACAGTTCCATCTCGATCACGCAGACGTAGACGGGCAAGGAGGAAAAGCGCGCGGCGCCCAGATTGTAGGAATCCTTCTCGGTGGTGATGAAGGCGGCGGCGCCGGCCTTGCGCGCGGCGTGTTCCAGATCGTGCGCGTCCGCCTGGGTGTAGGCATGATGATCGCGGAAGGCGCGGGTGCCCGCGAGACGTGCGCCCCAGTGCCGCAGATCGTGGAAGAAGGCCAGCGGATTGCCGATGCCGCAGAAAGCGAAATACGGCCCCGCGGCGATTTCGCTCAGGAACTGCAGCCCGCCGTCTCCGCCCAGGCGGCGAAAGCCGGCCAGATGCGTCTTGGCGTAGAAGATGGACTGCGGCAGTCCGCGGGCGGCGAGCTCCTCGTCGGCGTCCATGCGCGTGAAGACGCAGAAGTCGGCGCGGCGCAGCGCGCTCCGCGGCTCGCGCAGGCGGCCCGCGGGGAGCAGCCACTCGCCCTCCAGGTCGCGCATGCCGTCGATCATGACGATATCCAGATCGCGGGCGAGCCGCAGGTGCTGGAATCCGTCGTCCAGCAGGAAAATGTCGATGCCCTGCGCTTCCAGGCGCTTGCCCTGGGCGTAGCGGTCGCTGCCGACGCCGAAAGCCACGCGGCCCTGCAAGCGCTCCTTCAGCAGGGCCACTTCGTCGCTGGTGCCGCCGGCGCCGCGGTAGCCGCGGGTGAGAATAGCCACGCGCTTGCCCTGCGCCAGAAACTTTTCCGCCAGCCACAGCACCATGGGTGTTTTACCCGTGCCGCCCACGGTGAGATTGCCGACGCTGATCACCGCCGCGCCAAGCCGTTTCTGCCCCAGCACGCCGCTGGTATACCACCACGCGCGCAGCCGCACGACGGCCCCGTAGGCCACCGAGAACGGCCACAGCAGCATGCGCAAAGCCAGCGGCAAGTTCATCTCCCCTTTCCGCCCCCCAGCACCCGCGTGATTTCCGCCAGGGCCCGCGCGGTCGCCCCGCGGCTCTCTTCCACCAGGCGCTTGGCCTTCGCACCCATCTCCTGCATGCGCGCGGGATTCTTCAGCAGGTCGATCCACGCCACACCCACATCCTCGGGGCTCTCCACGCGAATAGCCGCGCCCGCCTCCACGAAACGCGCGGTCATTTCCGCAAAATTTTCCGTGTGCGGCCCGAAGACCGGAATCTTGCCGAACGCCGCGGGCTCCAGAATGTTGTGCCCGCCCGAGGGCACCAGCGAGCCGCCCACGAAGACCACATCGGCGGCGCGATAGAGCGAAGCCAGCTCCCCGATGCTGTCGAGCAGCAGCACGGTGACGTCGTCGGGTATCACCGGGGAAACGCCGGACGCGGGCAGGCCCTGCCCGAAGGGGCCGGGAATGGCCAATTGCGAGCGCCGCAGGAATTTCCAGTGGGCCTCCCGGATGAACTCCGCGGCGGCCTCGAAACGCTCCGGCTTGCGCGGTGCGAGGACCAGCAGCGCGCGCGGATGCTCGCCCCGGGCCGTGCCGAAGGCGATCAGCGTAAGCGGCTCTTCATTGGCCACCACGCTGCCGGCCACCACCAGCGGCCGCCGGCTCCGCGCGTTGACTTCCTTCTCCAGCCAGGCGCAAAGCGCCGAATCGGCCGGCAGCTCCTGATCGTATTTGAGGTTGCCGCTGACGAAGACGCGGCCGGGGGGCGCGCCCAGCGCGCGGATGCGCGCGGCATCGTCCGCGGTCTGCATCAGAAAAGCCGCGGGCAGGGCCAGCATGCGGGCCAGAAACGGCCGCAGAAAAAGGCCTAGCGCCCCGAGCCAGCGCTGGTAGCGCGCAAACGACCGCGGAGAGAGCCGTCCGCTGACGACAACCACGGGCACGCTGCGCCGCGCCGCCTCACGCAGGAAGTTCGGCCACAGCTCCGTCTCCAGGATCACGACGATCTCCGGCTGCACGGCGCGGAAGGCGCGGCGCACGGCGAAACCCCAGTCGAGGGGAAAATAGACCACCGCATCGGCAAAGGGCATGCGCTCGCGGGCCAGGGTCTGCCCGGTGAGCGTCGTGGTGGAGACGATGAGCGGGCGGCCGGGATTCTGCTCTTTCAAGCGCCGCGCCAGGCCCAGCCCGGCCAGGGCCTCGCCGACCGACACGGCGTGCACCCAGATGGCCCCCGGGCGCTGCCTGGGGAGCTTCTCCAGTGTTGGATACGCCAGGCCGAGCCGCTGCCCCAGATTCGAGAAATATTTGCCGTGGCGCAGCCCCTGAACCACCCAGTAGGGCAGAAGCAGGATGGCGGCCAGCGCCGTAAACGCGCTATAGAGAAAATACAAGCGTGAACCTCAGTTATTTCCCCGCCGCCAACCGGACAGCGGACCGCTTCCGGCGATTGAGCTGGCAACCCGCCCCGGCCCCGCAGAATCGAATCCTTAGGGTAGCGGCCACCAAGCGGCAGACAATAGTGCAAACCCGGTATTATAAACCGATGCGCCTGCGAACCATCGTACTCCTTGGAATGATTGTCGCCGCCGGCGCCTGGGGCCTGGCTGCCGGTCGGAGCCGCGCCCAGAGCGTCGTGCCATCGGCCGCAGCCGCCGAAAGCCACGAGGGCGTGACCATTACCGCCCAGCCCTGGACCGAACCCGCCGACTATAAACCGCGCTTCCCCAAGAAAACTCCGCTGACGGCAGGGCTGGTGGGCGTCCAGCTCACCATCCAGAACGATTCTGCGGCGGCAGTGCGCGTAAACCTCGAGCGCATTCGCCTGATCGTCACCTTGGACGAGGAGTCGCGCCAGAATCTCGCCCCATTGTCCGCCGAGGATGTCGCGGAATTGATCCTGAAGGGCGGCTCCAGCGACCCCACGGCCACGCGCAAGCGCATTCCCCTGCCCATGGGAATACCGAAGACCGGCCGCAGCAAGGAATGGACGCAGATCGAGGATGCCGCGCGCGCTGCCGGAGTTCCGGGCAGCGTAATCCCGCCGCACGGCAAGGTGCAGGGGCTGCTGTACTTCGATCTCGCCCGACAATACGACCTGCTGCACAGCGCACGGCTGTACATTCCGGAAGTCACGAACATCGAAAAAGGCCGCTCGCTTCTTTATTTCGAGTTGGAATTCTCCAAGGCCGCGGCACGTTGAGCGTACTTGCTGCACGAAGCGCTGTTTTTGCGCCTGCCCTCGCGGGGCATCGCACATTTTTCCGGAGCCGCTGCAGGTTGACCGCTTCGCGGTCACAGAAATATTGGACCGGCGCGGCGCGATTTGCCGCGCGGACTTTCCTCGGCTACCATGAACGAGCACGCACAGACCTGGGACCTGCCAACGAATGAGAACTTTTCTCGACGATTTGAATCCGGAACAGCGCCTCGCCGCCGAAACCACGGATGGGCCCGTGCTCATCCTGGCCGGTGCGGGTACCGGTAAGACCCGCGCCATTACCTACCGCATGGCCCACCTGCTGGCGCAGGGCGCCCCGCCGGACGCCATCCTGGCCGTCACCTTCACCAACAAGGCCGCGGAGCAGATGCAGGAGCGCCTGGGGAATCTGCAGCGCCAGGCGGGCCTGCTGCCGGCGGCGCCGTGGATCTCCACGTTTCACTCGCTCTGCGCGCGCTTGCTGCGCCGCGAAGCGCCGAGCGCCGGCCTGCCGCGCGATTTCTCCATTTTCGACGACGATGACCAGATCGCCGCCGTCAAGCTCATCCTTGGCCGCCTGGCCCTCACCGAGGAGAAGATCTCCCCCCGCGGCATTCTGAGCAAGATCAGCTACGCCAAAAATCACGGGCAGACGGCCCAGCAGCTCGCCGCCGAAGCCATCGCCGAGGACGGGCGGCGCGTCGCGCGCGTCTTCGAAGCCTACGAGAAGGTGCTGGCGCAGAGCCACGCGCTCGATTTCGACGACCTGCTGCTGCGCGCGGCCCGCGTCCTGCGCGACGTCCGCGACGTGCGCCAGCGCTGGCAGGCGCGTTTCCGCTACATCCACGTGGACGAGTATCAGGACACCAACCGCGTGCAGTATGACCTGCTGCGCCTGCTCACCGGGCCGGAGGAGAACGTCTGCGTGGTGGGCGACGAGGACCAGGCCATCTACCGCTGGCGCGGCGCGGATGTCGGCATCCTGCTGCGCTTTTCCCAGGATTTTCCGGCGGCCCGGGTGATCCGTCTGGAGCGCAACTACCGCTCCACGCAGAAAATTCTCGATGCCGCGGGCGCCGTGGTGGCCAACAACTCGCAGCGCCTCGGCAAAACGCTCGCTTCCGAACAAGGCGGCGGCAAGAACCTGCGCTTCTACGAAGCGCGCGACCCGCAATCCGAGGCGGAATTCGTGGCCGGCGAAGTGTCCAAGATTTTGGTGGACGATTCCTCGCAGGCTTGCGCCGTGGAATACCGCACCAACGCGCAGTCCCGCGCCTTTGAAGAGGTCTTCCGGCGGCTCGGCGTGCGCTACCGCCTGGTGGGCGGCTTCAGTTTTTACGACCGCGCGGAAGTGAAGGATGCGCTGGCCTATGTGCGCCTGACCATGCATCCCGAAGACGACATCGCGTTGCTGCGCGTGCTCAATGTGCCGCCGCGCGGCATCGGCAAGACCACCGTGGATGCGCTGCGCGAGGCCACGCGGGTTGACCGCATTGCGGTCACCAAGAACGAAGACGGTATCCCCATGTGGCAAGCGATCGAGCAATTCATCGCCAGCGCTGCGGCCGGACGCGCCGTGGCCCCGCTGCGCGCCTTTCAGGAGATGATCCGCGAGTTGCAGGCCAGCCTGGAAAACAGCAGCCCCGCTGCCTTCCTGCACGGCTTGCTGGACCGCACGGGGTACATGGACATGCTGCGCGAGCGCAATACCCCCGACGATGTCTCGCGCATGGAGAATCTGGAAGAGTTGGTGCGCGCCGTCGCGGAATCCACCGATGCCGGCGAGACCTTTACGGATTTTCTGGACCACGCCGCGCTGGTCAGTGACGCCGATTCCGCCGACGAAAAGCCCGGCGTCACGCTCATCACCCTGCACAGCACCAAGGGCCTGGAGTTCGACCACGTCTATCTCACCGGCCTGGAAGAGGGCATCTGCCCGCACAGCCTCTCGGCCACCGATGAAAACGGCGTCGAGGAAGAGCGCCGCCTGGTCTATGTGGGTATGACCCGCGCGCGCACGTCGCTGACCCTGACCCGCGCTGTCTACCGCCGCATCTTCGGCGACGAGCAGCGCCTGCGCGCCTCGCTGCCCTCACGCTTCCTCGCGGAAATTCCCGGTGACCTGATGGACACCGTGCGCGGCTCGCTGACGGAGTTCGGTGAGTCCCGGCGCTATGATCCCGACCCGGAATACTCCTACTCGCCCGAAGATTTCATGCGCCGCGTGCGTGGCGGCCCCGCCCGGACGGTGAGCCAGCCGCGCCAGGGCCGCAGCAGCGGTGATTTCGAGCGGCCGGCGCGGCAGCGCGACACCTTCGGGCGCAGCGGCCGGGGCGAAAACCCGCTTCTCGGCCGCAAAGTCCGCCACCCCAGCTTCGGCGTGGGCACCATCGTGGCCGTCGAGGGCGACGAGGAGGACCGTCGCCTCTCGGTGACCTTTCCCGGGCGGGGCACGAAGAAGTTCATCGAGCGCTACGCGCAGCTCGAGCCGGCCTGAACTCTGCCCCTTGCGGTTGCGCCCCGGCGCTGGCTCGCGGTAAAGTGTCCCGCGCAATCATTCGTTAGAATTATCCGGTATTTCCACGCCCCCGGCGGATCCGGGGCGAACGGAGTGGACGGGTGGGATCACAACTTTTCCGCACCAAGAACATCGATCAGCTGATATCCGACTCCGAAAACCCGGAGAAACGCTTGAAAAAAACGTTGGGCTGGATCAGCCTGACGGCTCTCGGCATCGGCGCGATCATCGGCACGGGCATCTTTGTTTTGACCGGGACCGCCGCGGCCGGCGAGGAGGTGCAATACCCCTCCCTGCTGAAGGCGCCCCTTCTGGACGTGCTCTTGCACGGCGTGCACGCCACCGGAATCACCGGGCGGCCAGGCGCGGGTCCGGCCATTGCCATTTCGTTCTTCCTGGTGGCCGTGGTCTGCGGCTTTGCCGGACTGTGTTACGCGGAACTCGCCTCGATGATCCCCATCGCCGGCAGCGCCTACACCTACACCTACGCCACGCTGGGAGAACTGGTGGCGTGGATCATCGGCTGGGACCTGATCCTCGAATACGCGGTTTCCAACATGGCCGTGGCCGTCGGCTTCTCCGCGTACATTGACAGCCTGCTGCAATCGTTCGGGATTCATCTGCCCGCGGCCTTGAGCCAGCCCGCCTATGCGCCCTCGACCGGCTGGTTGCTGCACTTCAACCTGGTCGGTTTTCTCATCGTGATGCTCCTGACGGTGGTGCTGGTGCGCGGCATCCGCGAATCAGCCGGAGCCAACAGCATCATGGTGGGCATCAAGCTGGTGGCCATCTTCGTATTCATCGCTTTCGCCTCCAAGCACATCCAGCCCACCAACTGGCACCCCTTCATGCCCAACGGCTGGCAGGGGGTTCTCACCGGCGGCGCCATCGTCTTCTTCACCTACATCGGCTTCGATTCGGTCTCCACCGCCGCGGAGGAGTGCAAGAATCCCAAGCGCGACCTCCCCCTGGGCATCATGGCTTCGCTGCTGGTTTGCGCCACACTGTACGTGGCGGTGGCCATCGTGCTCACGGGCATCCAGCCCTTCTCGATCTTCAAGGGCGACGCCGCCCCGGTAGCCACGGCCCTGCACAACATCGGCATGGACCGCCTGCAGCAGTGGGTGACCATGGGCGCGCTGATGGGCATGATCTCCTCCCTGCTCGTTTACCAGCTCGGGCAGGCCCGCGTGTGGTTCGCCATGTCCCGCGACGGCCTGCTCCCCGCTTCCTTTTCCAAAGTGCATCCGCGCTTCCGCACCCCGCATGTGGCCACCTGGGTGGCGGGAATCGTCGTGGGCATCCCCGCGGGGATTTTCGACATCGGTACTCTGGCGGACCTTTCGAACATCGGCACGCTGTTTGCCTTCGTGCTGGTGGCCATCGCCGTGCTCATCCTGCGCAAGACGCAGCCGGACCGGCCACGGAGCTTCCGCGTGCCCTTTGTGCCCGTGGTACCAGTTTTGGCGGTGCTATTTTGCGTGGTGCTGATGGCCAGCCTGACGGTGGAGAACTGGATCCGCTTTTTTGTGTGGCTTGCGATCGGCATGGTAATCTACTTCACGTACAGCCGCAAACGGAGCACGCTCAACGCGTCAGCAGCGGAATAGAGAGGAGCCGGATGCCGCAGTTAGCCTCCGCAAGGGTCCGCGGGATGTTCCTGGCGCTGGCCGCCGGGGCCGTACTGGGCCTGTTTCTCGCGCCCGCTGCGCGCGCCTGGGGCGAAAAGGGCAACAAGCTGGTCGTGGATAAGGCGTTCGAGACCCTGCCCCCGGAATTGCGGCCCTTTTTCGAAGCCAACCGCGGATTTCTCCTGCAGCATGTCACCGATCCTCTGGAAGCCAGCCAGAGAAGCCCGGCGGAGCGCAAGAACCGCTACCTCTATCTCGACCGCTACGGCCGCTTCCCCTTTGAAGCCCTGCCGCGCAGCTACAAGGCTGCGGTCCGGAAGTACACCAAGGCCAAGTTGGAATCCAACGGCCTGCTCCCCTGGCAGATCGGCGTATACAGCGAAAGGCTGACCAATGCAATGAAGGCGGGCAAGTGGGACGAGGTCCGGCTGAACGCGGCGCTCCTGGCCAGCTACGTCGCCGAAGCCCACGACCCCTTCAACACCACCGAAAACTACGATGGCCAGCTCACCGGGCAGGCGGGCGTCAGCACACGCTTCGGCGCCAACCTCATCGACCGCTTTTCCTCCTTCTTTCCGGTGCGCCCCAACGATGCCTTCTTTGTCAGCGACCCGACCGACCACGGCTTCGAGGCCTGCCTCAGCGCGCACAGCTGGCTCGAAACCATTCTTCTCGCCGACCGCAACGCCCGCCGCGGTCTGCCCTCCTACACCGACGAATATTTCGACCGTTTCTACAACCAGGCCGCGGCCATTCTCATCCGCCAGCTCTCCGACGCCTCTACCGACGTCGGCTCCTACTGGTACACGGCGTGGGTGAACGCCGGCCGCCCGGCTCTGCCACAGCGCTAGTTTTCCTCGGATGAGCCTTTCTTCCCTGCCCGCGCACTTCCTTTCCCTCCCCAAGGCGGAGCTGCACCTGCATCTGGAAGGCTCGATCGAGCCGGCCACCGTCTGCGCGCTGGCCGCGCGCCATGGCCAGCAACTTAGCGAGCAAGAGGCCCGCCGCCGCTACCTCTACGCCGACTTCGCGGAATTCATCGAGGCCTTCAAGTGGGTCACCTCCTACCTGCGCGACCCGCAGGACTATGCGCTCATCGCCCGGGAACTCGGTGCACGCCTCCTGGCGCAGAATGTCGTCTATGCCGAGTTGACGCTCTCGGTCGGGGTCATGCTCCTGCGCCAACAGAAGCCGCAAGCCAATTTCGAAGCCATGTGCCGGGCCAGCGAGGAACTGCGCAAGCAGGGCCTGCGGCTGCAGTGGATCTTCGACGCAGTGCGCCAGTTCGGCGCGGAGGCGGCGATGGAGGTGGCGCGCATCGCGCCGCAATACCGGAACGAGGGTGTCGTGGCCTTCGGCCTGGGCGGTGACGAACTCTCGCTCCCCACGGCGGATTTTCGCGGGGTCTACGACTATGTCGCGGAGCAGGGCCTGCACCGCCTGATCCATGCGGGGGAGACCGGCGGACCCCAATTGGTGCGCGAAGCCGTGGAGATCCTCGGCGCGGAACGCATCGGCCATGGCATCGGTGCCATGCACGACCCGGCGCTTCTCGAGATGCTGGCCGAACGCCGCATTCCGCTGGAGATTTGTCCGACCAGCAATATCTGCACCGGTGCGCTGGCGCGGCAACTGACCCGCGACTTCGC
The DNA here is from genome assembly GCA_020072785.1 of Terriglobia bacterium. Taxonomy (NCBI): domain Bacteria; kingdom Pseudomonadati; phylum Acidobacteriota; class Terriglobia; species Terriglobia bacterium. The sequence continues at coordinate 45,289 of JAIQGG010000005.1, forward strand.
GCAGGTCGCCGAGCATCCTCTGCCGGATCTTCTCCGCCAGGGCCTCGCGGTCGTGCTTTCGACCGACGATCCGGCCATGTTCCACACCTCTCTGCTCGCGGAATATGCGCACACCGCCGCCATGGGCCTCACGGACGACGAGCGCAGCCGCCTTGCCGCCCTGAGCTTCGAACACGCCTTCTTGCCCGCCCAGGAAAAGCGCGCCCTGGCCGCCGTACGCCATGGCGTGCGGCCCTAGCGGTCTACGCCGGGGCCCAAGCTTTGCTATAATTCCCGCATGAAAGCACACGTCTGGGTGATGCCGAAGTCCACGGTCCTCGATCCGCAGGGAAAAACCATCCAGCATGCCCTGGCTTCGCTGGGTTATGCCGCGGTGAAGGACGTTCGCCAGGGAAAATTTTTCGTTCTGGAGCTGGATGGCTGGAGCCGCGACGAAGCACAGAAGCACCTCGAGCGCCTCTCCCGCGAAGTCCTGACCAATCCGGTCATCGAAGAGTACCGCTTCGAAATCGTCGACTGAGCTTCCGCGGCCGGCGCTCCCACCCGGGATGCTGCCGTCGCGCGGCGCGGCGGGCGCAATTCGGCACAGCCGCCCCGGAAACCCGGCGCGCCGCCGCGCGGCCATGTTACCCTGCTGCAAGCAACCGGAGGAGCCTGCCGTATGTGCGGGATTGTCGGATACATCGGCCCGAAAAAAGTCGTTCCGCTGATTCTCGAGGGCCTGAAGCGCCTCGAATACCGCGGCTATGATTCCGCCGGAATTGCTGTGGTCGGCGCCAACGGCAAAATGGAGATCCGCCGCGCCTCTGGCAAACTGCGCAATCTCGAGGAAGTAGTCGCCAAGTCCCCGATCGAAGGCACCTACGGCATCGGGCACACGCGCTGGGCCACCCACGGACGCCCCACCGAAGAAAACGCTCACCCCCACCGCGACTGCACCGGCGATATCGTGGTCGTGCACAACGGCATCATCGAGAACTACCTCGAGCTCAAGGAGCAGTTGCAGCGCGAAGGCCACAAGTTCGTCACCGAGACGGACACGGAAGTGGTCGCGCACCTGGTCGAGAAGAACAGCAAAGGCGTCCCGCTCGAGGAGGCTGTGCGCCGCTCCCTGAAGGAGTTGCGCGGAATCTACGCCCTGGTTTTCCTTTCGGCCAAGGACCCGCAGAAGATCGTGGCCGCGCGCATGGGCCCCCCGTCGGTGGTGGGCATCGGCGAAGGCGAATACTTCGTGGCCAGCGATATTCCGGCGCTGCTGCAGCACACCCGCGAAATCTTCTTCCTGGCGGATGGCGACATCGCCGTGCTCACCGCGCAGGGCGTGCGCGTGATGGACCACGAGGGCAAGGCCATCAGCCGCCCCACCCAGCACGTCACCTGGGACCCCATCATGGCCGAAAAGGGCGGCTACAAGCATTTCATGCAGAAGGAGATCTTCGAGCAGCCGCGCGCCGTCCGCGACACCATGCTCGGGCGCATCTCCCAGGACACCGGGAAGATCTACCTCGAGGAGATGCAGATCACCGAGCAGCAGTTCCGCGAATTCCAGCAGGTGCGCGTCGTGGCCTGCGGCACCAGCTGGCACGCCGGGCTCGCCGGAAAGTTCATGATCGAGCGCCTGGCGCGCCTCCCCGCGGAGGTGGATTACGGCAGCGAATTCCGTTACCGCGACCCCATCCTCGACTCCCGCACCCTCACGGTGTGCATCAGCCAGTCCGGCGAGACCGCGGACACCCTGGCAGCGCAGCGCGAAGCCAAGCAGAAGGGCTCGCCGACGCTGGCCATCTGCAACGTTATGGGCTCGATGATTACCCGCGAGGCCGCGGGGACCATCCTCACGCATGCCGGTCCGGAGATTGGCGTCGCTTCCACCAAGGCGTTCACCGCGCAGCTCGCCGCGCTGGTGCTGCTGGCCATGCGCCTCGGCCAGGCCCGCGGCACGCTCTCCGGCGAAACCGCCAAGGCCCTGCTGCAGGAGTTCACCCGCATCCCCCACAAGATCGAAACCATCCTGCAGGGGGATGAGGCCGGAATCTACGAATCGCTCGCGCGACTCTTCTTCCGCCACACCGATTTTCTCTATCTCGGCCGCGGCATCCATTACCCCATCGCCCTCGAAGGCGCGCTCAAGCTCAAAGAGATCTCCTACATCCACGCCGAAGGCTACCCGGCGGGTGAGATGAAACACGGGCCCAACGCCCTGATCGACGAAAATCTTCCCGTGGTGGTGCTGGCCACGCGCGATGAGACCGACCGCGACTCCATGACCCTCTATGAGAAGAGCGTCTCGAACATCCAGGAAGTGAAGGCGCGCGACGGCATCGTCATCTCCATCGTCACCGCCGGCGACCATCTCGCGCGCTCCGCTTCCGACCACCTGATCGAGATTCCTCCGGCGCCGGAGCTGCTTTCGCCCATTCTGGAGATCATCCCCTTGCAACTGCTGGCCTATCACATCGCGGTGCGCCGGGGCTGCGACGTGGACCAACCCCGCAACCTCGCCAAATCCGTCACCGTGGAATAACCGGGCGCAGGCAGGCGGTTCCTGCCCTGCCGGCAGCCTCTGCTCCCGGTAAAGAAAAACACCTCGCTTCCCCGCAAGTTTCGTAGAATCAAAGTCACCATGCTACGCCGCGCGCGCATCTCGCTCCGGCTGTGCGGCTTGCTGCTGCTTCTGGCGGCAGTCCCGCTGCGCGCGGCCAATCCCCAGGAAGCCGCCAAGGCCATCCTCTCGAAAATCACTCTCACGGGACTGCAGACGCTGTCCGCGGAGCAGCTTCTCCCTGAAACCGGATTGAAGATCGGGGACCTCGCCGGGCGCGAGGACCTGCAGGAGGCCGCCAACCGCCTGCTGCAACTGGGCCTGTTCACGAAGGTCAGCTACGAATTCCGCACTCTTCCCGAGGGCCTCACGGTCAATTTCCGCGCCGAAGAGGCGCCGCGCGTCCCGGTCTTCTTCGACAATGTGCCGTGGTTCGCCGATAGCGAGCTCACCGAGGCCATCCGCAAGGCCCTTCCCTTCTACGACGGCACCGCGCCGGAGGACGGAACCGTGGTCGAGCGCATCGCCGGCGCGCTGCGCCAGCTTCTGGAGGCGCACCAACTGCACGTCGCCGTGGAGCACCAGTTGCTGGCCAGCCCCCTGGGCGACGGCAGGGTGCAGGAGCTGCGCATCAGCGGAACGTCTCTGCAGATCGCGCGCATCGATTTTTCTGATCCGGAAGCGGCTGCGTCGCCCGCTCTGCAGCAGCACATCTCCGAACTTCTCGGCAAGCCCTACTCGCGCCTGGCCATCGACCTCTTCCTCGCCGAGCAGGTGCGCCCGGCCTACCTGCGCAAGGGTTTTCTGCGCGTGCAGCTGGGCCCGCCGGAGATTCGCCTGAGCGGGCCGCCGGCCCAGACGCTGCCCCAGTCGGTGCCCGTGTACGTTCCGGTGACGCCCGGTCCGGTATACCGCTGGCAGGGCGCGCAATGGTCGGGGAATACAGCGCTGTCCGCGGCGGCGCTGCAGGACCGCCTCGGGCTCGAACCCGGCGACATTGCCGACGGGCTGGCCATCGAGGCGGGATGGGACCGTGTCCGCGAGGAGTACGGCCACCGCGGCTACCTGGACGTGCGCCTCAACCTCCTGCCGGTCTTCGACGACCAGGCCCACACGCTTTCCTACCGCCTCACGGTCACGGAAGGCCCGCAATACCGCTACGGCAAGCTGGTCCTAACCGGCGTGTCGCTGGCCGCGGAAAAGCGCATCCGCGCCGCCTGGCCGATTCCAGAGAGAGAGATTTTCGACAAGCTCAAGTTCGAAGAATTTCTCGGCAAGTTGCAGCGCCACGGCGAAGAGATCTTCGGCGACCTGCCCGTGCATTACGGCGAAGTGGGACACTGGCTGCGCACGGACGCCGAATCCCGGATTGTGGACGTTCTTCTCGATTTCAAGTAGCCCCGGCGATAGCTTGAAATTGTCCTGCCCGCGGCGTACCCCGGGAAAACCAATGCGTTATACTAAGCGGCGATGACTGCCTACGTGCACATCCGCGCCAACGCAGCGGCCGGCGGTCCGGCCGAGGAAAAAGAACGGCTGCTGCTCGAGCAGCTCGCCGCGACTGGCTCGCTTCTGGTGGCTCTTTCCGGCGGCGCCGATTCCGCCTACCTCGCGTGGGCCGCGCAGCGTGCTCTGGGTCCGCGCGTGCTGGCCATTACCGCGCTCTCCGCGAGCTATTCGGCTTACGACCGCCAGCGTGTCGAGGAGTTCCTCCGCGCCGTGCCCATCGCCCACGAATTCATCCACACGCGCGAACTGGAAATCCCCGCCTACCTGGCCAACCAGCCCGACCGCTGCTACTACTGCAAGGATGAACTTTTCTCCGCCATGGACGCCCTGGCCTCCGCGCGCGCCTTCGCCGCCGTCGCCTATGGCGTGAACGCCGACGACACTCTCGATTTCCGCCCCGGGCACCGCGCCGCCGCGGAGCACCGCGTCCTGGCCCCGCTGCTCGACGCCGGCCTGCGCAAGGCCGAGATCCGCCTCCTCTCGAAGCGCGCCGGCTTGCCCACCTGGGACCGTCCGGCCTCGGCTTGTCTGGCTTCGCGGCTGCCCTACGGCACGCAGGTGACCCCCGAAAGGCTCGCTCTGGTGGAACAGGGCGAGGCGGTGCTGCGCGATCTGGGCTTCCGGCAGTTCCGCGTGCGCCTGCACGAGCAGATGGCCCGCGTCGAAATCGCGCCGGACGAGCTGCCGCGGGCTCTCGCGCCCGAGGTAGCCGCCTTACTGGCAACGCGCCTGAAGAAGCTGGGTTTCACCTATGTGACCCTGGACCTCGAAGGCTATCGTCAGGGGTCGCTCAACGAATCGCTGCCGGACGCCCCAGGATAGGAGTCTCCGCAGCCGGGGCCAGGGAACCTGGCAACGTGGATTTGCGTATCTCCCTGTGCAGGGGGCCCGCGATACCCCGTGCTGGGTCCTGAGGAGGAAGCATGCCGCTGCTGCGAAAAATCCATCTGGGTGCTGCCCTGCTCGCCCTGCCTCTCCTTCTTGCGGGATGTGGAGCCTCCGCGTCGGAACAGGGCACTTTTGAGCGCACCCTGACCGTCAGCGGACCCGTGCACCTCGGACTGGCCAACGGCGCCGGCGCCGTCGAGATCCGCGCCGGAGAGCCCGGCAAGGTGCACATCCACGCGGAAGTGCAGGTCGGCGGCTTCCCCTTCGGCGACCCGCGGAAGCGCCTGGACGAAATCCTCGCCCATCCCCCCATCGAACAGAGCGGCGACACCATCCGCATCGGCAAGGACTCCCGCACCTGGCGCAACATCACTATCCGTTATGTGATCGAGACGCCGCTGGACAGCGAAGTGGAATCGACCGTCGGCTCGGGCGCGCAGGAGGTTCGCAATATTCGCGGCCCCGTGGAGTTGCGCACGGGTTCCGGCGAGATTCACGCCAGCCACATCGCCCGCGAAGCGCAGTTCACCACCGGCAGCGGCAGCATCGAAGCCAGTGACCTCGGCGACGACGTGCGCGCCTTGACCGGCTCCGGTTCGATCACTCTCGCCGGGGTGAAAGGCGCGGTCCGCGCGAAGACCGGCTCCGGCGCCATCACCCTCTCCGCGGCGCAAGGCCGCGCGGAGTTGCACGCCGCCAGCGGCAGCATCACCGTGCGCGACGCCGCCGGCGATCTCGAGGTGCACACCGCCTCGGGCAGCATTTCCATCGAAGGCAATCCTGCGCCCCACTCCAATTGGGAATTGCACGCGGTGTCCAGTTCGGTGCAACTTAGCGTCCCCCGCGATGCCAGTTTCCTGTTCTCCGCCCATTCCCTCTCCGGCAGCATCCAGACCGACATTCCCATCGTCGTCGAGGAACAGTCGCGGCATGAACTGCGCGCGCGCCTGGGGAGCGGTGCTGCGCGCGTGGAAGTGCATACGGTTTCCGGCAGCATCCGCGTCCGTGGCCAGTCCTAGCCCCGGTGCGGAGGCGCGGAAGTCGCTGCCTTCCGCCCAAACGGGTACAATAAGCGGCCATGCGGCGGCTTCCCTCCACGGCTGCACTCGCCCTCCTTGCCGCTCTTTGTGTGCTTCCTGCGCGCACTGCCGGGCAGGCTCCGGCGCAAAACGCGCCGGGACCAGAGGCCACTCCTTCCGCGAAGAAGGCACCCACACCTCCCCCGGCGCAAACTCCCGAGGAAGACCTGCAGCGTGCCATTGATGATGCGGGCAACGACCGCGCCGCGCTGGTGCGCAATTTCGAAGCCTACCTGAAGAAATATCCCGATAGCCGGCGCAAGACGGAGATCTACCGCGCGCTGGTGGAAGCCAGCCTGCAACTGCGGGACGCTCCCCGCGCCGCCGCTTATGCCGAGCACATCGTCGCGCTTGCGCCGGAAGACATGTCCATGACGCTGGTGACCATCGAACTTTTGGAACGCGCCGGCGACGCCGAGGGACTGAAGCGCGCCACCAGCTACGCCTCGCGCCTCCTGGACTACCTGCAGCGCGACGCTTCCGCCGAAAAGTCGCCGCGGGTTTCCCCGCAGGAGTGGGAGAACGAGCGGCGGCGCCTGCGCATGACCGTGCTGCTGCTGCGCGGAAGGCTGCATCTCAAACAGGGCGCTCGCGCCGAGGCCGCGCGCGATTTCGGAGAGAGTTACGCGCTGCTGCCCAATGCCGCGGCTGCGGAGAAGCTGGGCGAGATCGCCGAGCTGCAAAAAGACCTGGACGGCGCCGTCACGCACTATGCGCGCGCGTTCGCTCTCGCGGATGCGGGAGACGGCGAAGATCACCGCCAGGCCCTGCGCCGCAAGCTCGGCAACGCCTGGCGGCAGGGGCACGCCTCGGAAGACGGCTTGGGCGCATACCTGCTGCGCACCTATGACGAAACGGTGCAGGCGGCGCGCAGCGCTCCGCCAAAGCGCAATCCCGGCGCGCGCGAGCCCTATGATTTCACGCTGCGCAGCCTTCCGGATGGCCCGCCCCTGGCGCTCGCCAGCGCCCGCGGCAAGATCGTGGTGCTGAGCTTCTGGACCACTTGGTGCGGCCCCTGCCGGGCCCTTGAGCCGCATTTCGCCCGCGTCGCCGCGGAATTCCGCGGCGATGACGGAGTGCTTTTCCTCTCCGCCAACTGCGACGAGGACGAAACCCTCGTACGGCCCTATCTGGTTGCGGAAAAGATGCGGACGCCCGCGGTCTTTGCCGACGGCCTCGACCTCCTGCTGGGGGTGGACTCCTTTCCCACGGTGATCGTCCTGGACCGCTCGGGACGCATCGCCTACCGCGCCGAGGGCTACGCCGAAGACGAGTTCGAAAGCTCCCTCGCCGTCGCCATCCGCAACGCCCTCGCGGCCCCGCTCGCGGCCAACTGACGGCCCGCGGCGCTTCCGGAGGCGCTGGGCGCGCGGCAGTTTTCCAAAAGTACGGAGGAAGAATCGGGAATTCAGCAGTTTCCCGCGGCGGAAGCGGAGGGAAACGCCGCGGCCACCTCACGTGCCGCGAGAATGGTATTCACGTGGATGCGCACGGTATCTTCCACGCGGCGCGCATAGCCGCCGGCCAGTGCGCTGGCCACGGCCACGCCACGCCTGCGGGCCTCTTCGAAAACCATGCGGTCGCGCTCGCGCAGCCCCTCCTGGGTGAGCGCAAGGCCGCCCAACTGGTCCTCGCAAAACGGGTCGGCGCCACCCAGATAAAAAACGAGCTGCGGCTGGAACTCATCGAGGGCCTTGCGCACGGCGGGCAGCAGCGCGCCGAGATACTCGTCATCGCCGGCGCCATCGGGCAGGTGCAGGTCCACCGACGAGGGCGGCTTGTGCGCCGGGTAGTTGTTGTGCTGGTGGATGGAGAGCGTGAACACGCTCGGATCGTCGCGGAAGATCGCCGCGGTGCCGTTGCCATGGTGCACGTCGGTGTCCACCACCATGGCCTTGGTGATGCGCCGGTCGGCCTGCAGCCGCCGGATGGCCACGGCCACGTCATGGATGGGGCAGAAACCCTCGCCGTGGTCGGGATAGGCGTGATGGAACCCCCCGCCGAGGTTCGCGGCAAAGCCATCACGCAGCGCGCGCTCTCCCGCCAGGATCGAGCCGCCAGCCGCCAGCCACGCCGCCTCCACCATCTCCGGAGAATAGGGAATCTCCAGGCGCATCTCTTCGGAGCGGGTGAGGGTGCCCTCCTTCAGCTTCCAGACCCAGTCCTTGCTGTGCACGCGCAGGATGTCCTCATCGCGCGCCGCTTCGGGCTGCAGGAAATCGTCCTGCGCGGCGAGCTTGTCGTGGAGGAGAAACTCGGCGATGAGGCGGAATTTCTGGGAGGGAAAGACGTGCGCGCCGAGGTTCAGATCGTAGCGTGGGTGATAGATGAGCTTGAACGGCAGCATGGCACCCCGCCGGGTCAGCCTTCTTAATTCTCGCGTTCGAGGATGAAATCCGGAACGGCCAGCAGCGCGCGCCCGTATTCGCTTTCCTCCCCGCCGTGCAGGCAGGCTTTTGCGCGCTGCGCGTACTCGCGGGCCAGCTTGCGCGCGCGGTCGAGCGCGCCGGAATCGCGCACCAGCGCCACCAGCGTCTCCGGTTGCACGCTGTGGAACTCTTTTTCGGCAAGCACCCGCGCGACCATCTCCCGCGCCTCGCCTTTCCCGTTTTCCATGGCGTAGATCAGCGGCAGCGTCACTTTGCCCTCTTTCAGGTCGCTCAACACCGGCTTGCCCAGCTGTTTCGCCGAAGCCGTGAAGTCCAGCAGATCGTCCACCAACTGGAAGGCCAGCCCGGCGCAGCGCCCGTACTCCGCGAGCTTCTCTTCCTCCGCCTCGCTCACTCCTCCCAGCACCGCGCCCAGCCGCGCGCAGCCGCTGAACAGGCACGCCGTCTTGTACGCGGCCAGCTCCAGCGCATCCTGCTCGGTCACCTCTATGCACCCGATCTTGGCCAGCTGCAGCAGCTCGCCCTCGACCATCTTCTGCGTCAGGTCGATCAGAATATCCAGGATGCGGAAGTTGCGCTCGGCCAACGCCATCTGAAACGCCTGCATATACAGCCAGTCGCCGGCGAGCACGCTGCGGTGATTGCCCCAGCGGGAATTCGCGGATGGCCGGCCCCGGCGCGTGTCGGCGCTGTCGATCACGTCGTCGTGAATCAGCGTCGCGGTGTGGATCAGCTCGACGACGGCGGCCATGCGGATCACGCCGCGTCCCCGGTAACCCGCGTGGCCCGCGGCCAGCAGCATCAGCGCCGGGCGCAGCCGCTTCCCGCCCCCGCCCAGCAGATAGCCGCTGATTTCGGAGACCGGCTCGAACGCCGCCGCGCTCTCCTGCGCGAGCTCCCGCTCGACAAGGGCCAGGTCGTCCCGCACCAGATCGAAAATCTCTTTTGCCGCAAGCAGCCTGATGGCCGCCTCCTCGTTCTCCGCCGTGTTCTACGGTCCGCCGGCCCCAGGCAAATTCGGCCGTTCCTGGGCGCCCTCCAAACGAAACAACCGCCGGAAGTTCTCCGCCGTAGCCGTGGCTGCCGATTCGAGTGGCAAGTTTCTCACACTCGCAAGCGTGCGCGCCACCTCCGTGACGTAGGCCGGCTCGTTGCGCTTCCCGCGGTAGGGCTGCGGCGCCAGGTACGGCGCGTCCGTCTCGATCAGCAGGCGGTCCAGCGGCAGCGCCCGCGCCACCTCGCGCAGCTCCGGCGCTTTCGGATAGGTCACGTTCCCGGCAAAGGAAACGTAGAAGCCCATGTCCAGGCCGCGCTGCGCCTCTTCCTGCGTCCCCGTGAAGCAATGGAAGATTCCGCCGAACCCGGACGAGCGCCACTCCTCGTCGAGCACGCCCAGGCAATCCGGCCAGGCTTCGCGGCAGTGGATGATGATCGGCAGCTTGGCCTGCCGCGCCAGCGCCAGCTGCTCGCGGAAAACGCGCTGTTGCGTCTCGCGCGGCGAGTGGTCGTAGTGGTAGTCCAGGCCGATCTCGCCCCAGGCGATGACTTTGCGGTGCCGCGCGAGCCCCGCCAGCCGGTCCAGATGCTCCGGCGTGACCTCTTTGGCCTCGTGCGGGTGGATGCCCACGCTCGTGTAGATCCAGTCGTGCGCTTCCGCATAGGGCAGTGCCGCGTCCAGCTTCTGCGGCCCCGGCCCGGTGCCGATGGCCAGCAGCGTGCTGATCCCCGCCGCGCGGGCGCGCTCCAGCATCTCCGCGCGGTCCTCGTCGAACTGCGGAAAATCGATGTGCGCGTGTGAGTCGATGAGTTCCATGGGACGTGGCTGCTGACCGCTATCCCCGGTCACACCAAGCCGGTCTCGTTTCCCTTTAGCGCAGCCGCGACCCGACTTCCACATCCTCGAGGAAACCCGCGAGGACCGGACGCCCCTCCGGCCCGACTGCCGCGGCCACGATCATCCCGTTGGACTCCACACCGCGCAGCTTGCGCGGCGCTAGGTTCACCACCACCACGACCTTGCGGCCCACCAGCGCCTCCGGTTCGTAGTGCTGCGCGATGCCCGCGCAGATCTGCCGGGTCTCCGTCCCGATGTCCACGGTGATCTTCAGCAGCTTGTCCGCGCCCGCGATGCGCTCCGCGGTCTTGATCTGCCCCACGCGCATCTCCACCTTCGTGAAATCCTCGATGGCGATCTTCTCGCTCACCGCCGGCGCCGCGGCCGCGCCGGGTGCCGCCGCTGGAGCGGCCGCCGCTGCGGGCGCCGCCGGCTTCTGCAGTTCGTTTTCCATGGCTTCGATCCTCTCTATCGCTTCGGTTTTATCGACGCGCGGAAAGAGCGCTTCGGTCTTGCCCAGGCGCGTGCCCGGCGCCAGTTGGCCCCAGCGCAACGCGTCCCAATCCTGATTCCCCGGCGTGCCGCTCTGCCCCAGCGTGGCCCACACCTTGTTCGTGCTCGCCGGCAAGACCGGGTGCGCCAGCAGGCACACGATGCGCAGCGCCTCCGCCGAGGTCCACAGTATCGTGCCCCGGCGCTTCTGCTCGTCCGGCGAACCGCCCAGCGCCCAGGGCTGCTCCGAGGTCAGGTACTTGTCCGCGGCGGCGATCAGCGCCCAGATGGCCTCCAGCGCGCGCGAAAACGCGAACGCCTCGTAGTGCTTCTGCGCCTCCGCCATCGCCGTCTGCGCTTCCCCGGCCAGGGCTTTCTCCGCGGGCGTCTCCTCGCCCGGCTTGGGCACGCGCCCTTCGAAGTTCTTCTCGATCATGGTCAGCGTGCGGCTGGCCAGGTTGCCCAGCCCGTTGGCCAGATCGCTGTTGTAGCGCGCCACCAGCGCTTCGCGGCTGAAATTGCCGTCCTGCCCGAAGACGATCTCCCGCAGCAGGAAATAGCGCAGCGCATCCGCGCCCAAAACCCGCGCGATGGGCTGCGCCGACTGGATGTTCCCGCGCGACTTGGACATCTTCTCTTCCTGAAACAGCAGGTGCCCGTGCGCGAAGATTTTCTTCGGCAGCGGCAGCCCCGCGGCCATCAGGAATGCCGGCCAGTACACCGCGTGGAAGCGGATGATCTCTTTCCCCACCAGGTGCACGTCCGCCGGCCACAGCCGCTCGAATTCCTCCTTCTTCAGCGGATAGCCCGCGGCGGTGAGGTAGTTGGTCAGCGCGTCCGACCACACGTAAAAAACGTGCTTTTCGTCGCCCGGCCACGGGATGCCCCATTTCAGCGTGGTGCGGCTGATGGAAAGGTCGCGCAGCCCCCCGCTCACGAAGGAGATCACCTCGTTGCGCCGCGCTTCCGGCTCGAGGAATTCCGGATGCTCCTGGTAGTAGTTCAGCAGCGGCTTTTCGAATTTCCCGAGCTTGAAGAAATAGTTCTCTTCCTTGACCACCTCGGTCGGCCGGTGGCATTCGGGGCACAGCGCGCCCGGCGTGGGATCTTCCACGTACATCTCGTCGTGCACGCAGTAGTTGCCTTCGTAATAGCCCTTCTCCACGTAGCCGTTGCGCTGAATCTCCCGGAAGAGATGCTGCACCGCGTGCGCGTGCCGCGTTTCCGTGGTGCGGATGAAGCGGTCCACGCGGAAGCCCAGCTCCTGCCACAGCCCATGGTATTCCGCCGCCACGCGGTCCACGAAATCGATGGGCGAAATCCCTTCCTTCTTCGCCGAGCGCTCCACCTTCTGTCCGTGCTCGTCCGTGCCGGTGAGGAAGGTCACGTCGTAACCGCGCATCTGCTTGTAGCGCGCGATGGTGTCCGCGGCCAGCGTCGTGTACGTGTGCCCGATGTGCGGACGCGCGTTCACGTAGTAGATCGGCGTCGTGATGTAGTATTTCGGCTTGGTGGCTGCCATCGGCTTCCTAAAATCTTCCTGAAAAACTATCGTCCCTGGTCATCCCGGGAGTGCTAAGCCCTCAACTGACATTCCTCTTCGTTCTTCGAATTTCGAGTTTCGTATTTCGAATTTCGCTCCCTACTCACTCTTCCCGCCCGTTTCGTACGCCCGCAGCGCCTCCGCAATCACCCCCTGCAGCGGCACGTCGCGCTCCGCCGCCAGTTTGCGGCAATCCTCGTACTCCGGCGCCACGTGCAGAATCTTTCCGCCGGCCCGGGACACCTTGATGCGCACGTCCCCAAACTCCGTGTGCACGCTCACCCATTCGCGCGGCAGACACCGCCGCTCGGCGCGATAGGTGCGGGCGCCCAGCGTCGTGGTCTCCGCGAAGAGCAGCTTCATCAGCGCGTCCACGCCCTCCGGCCGGCACAGCACCGTCAGCAGCGTCCCCGGCCGGTTTTTCTTCATCTGCACCGGCGTGGTGTAAACGTCCAGCGCGCCCGCCGCCAGCGCCCTCTCCAGCACGTAGCCGTAAATCTGCGGATTCATGTCGTCGAGATTGGTCTCGATCACCGCAATCTCTTCCGTCTCGATTCCCTGCCCGGCTTCCGCCGCTTCGCCCACCAGCAGGCGCACCACGTTCGGCTGCCCCGGCAGATCGGACGTCCCCGCGCCATAGCCAATCGCGGACGTGTTCATCCGCGGCTGCGCGCCGAACTCCGCGCACAGCGTGGCCACGATCGCCGCGCCCGTCGGCGTCACCATCTCCCTCGGCACGCCCGTCGAATACGTCGGCTTGCCGCGCAACAGCTCCGCCGTGGCCGGCGCCGGCACTGGCAGTAATCCGTGCGCCGTCTTGACCGTTCCGCTGCCCACGTTCAGCGGCGAGCAGGCGAAGCGTTCGATTCCCAGCGCCGCGAATCCGATGCTCGCCCCCACAATGTCCACGATCGAATCCACCGCGCCCACTTCATGAAAATGGATCTTCTCGAGCGGCGCGTCGTGCACTTTCGCTTCCGCCTCGCCCAGCCGCTGGAAGATCGCCGTCGCCCGCTCCCGCACCGGCTGGCCCAGCCCCGACTTCTCGATCATCTCCAGGATCGTGCTCAGCGAGCGGTGCTTTTGCTGGTCCTCGGCCTTCACGCGCACCCACGTCGCGGACATCCCGTTCTTCCACACCTTCTCCGCCGAAATCTCCCACCCCGCCAGCCGCAACCCCGCCAGCCCCTCCCGCAACTGCTCGAGCGGACACCCAGCGTCCACCAAAGCCCCCAGCGTCATGTCCCCGCTGATTCCGGAAAAACAGTCGAAGTAAGCTAATTTCATGGAGTTACGCCGCGCAACAACCCCGCCAGTAACACAGGTGGAACTTGTCCCAACTCGGTCGGGAGCCTGTGCTCTTCAGTCCGTGCTCCGTTCGCATTCGTTTCGATACTATCGGCGCCGCGCAGGGGTGTCAAATGCAGGCCCACCGCAGCCGATGCCTGCTCCGCCAGTAGCACAGGCGAAACTTGTCCCGGCTCGGTCGGGAGCCTGTGCCCCAACCCGTTCTCAGCGTCACTCGGAAGACATTCCGTCGAATCGCACGAAAGCTTTTTCATCGGTCGGCTATGAGTCCCCTGGTAGTCCTTGCCGAAACGCTTCCTTTAGAAAATCTATGAAGACGCGCACCTTAAGCGGTAAATAACTACGGGACGGATAGAGCACCCAGGCGGCTGCAGATTCGAAATTCGCCGCCGTGACCTCATACCCAGGGAAAAGATCTACCAAGCGGCCCTCCTGCAACTCTTGCCCTACGATCCACCGCGCTTGAAGAATTATGCCCATGCCGGCAAGAGCACATTGCTTGAGCGCGATGGCATTGGAGCTTCGCAGTCTTCCTTGAACGGATACATCAAAGCCCTTCCGGTTTGCGCCCCGAAATCGCCATTTCGAATCGAAACCAGGCATATCCAAAAGAAGGCAGTTGTGCCGCTTGAGATCAACGGGCACGCGCGGACGGCCGTGTTGCTTAAGATAGGCCGGGCTGGCGCATACTTTTCCGACCAGCGGGCATAGTTGGTAAGCCACAAGCCCCGAGGAAACCAAAGGACCGATCCTGATGGCAACGTCGATGCGCTCAGTGACTAGGTCGAGCATCGCATCCGTCAGCACGAGATCAAACGAAAGCTCAGGGAAGGAAGCTGCTAGCCTGGGGAGAAGGGGCACAATATTGAGTTCGGCGAAGCTTACCGGCGCGGTGATGCGCAGAGTTCCCTTGGGTCGTTCGTCAACGTCAGCGGCCCTGAGATGCGCGCTCTCGAGCTCGTCTGCGAGAGATTCGACGCGATCGAAATACACGGCGCCGGCCTCCGTGGGGGACAGACGGCGTGTCGTCCGATGCAGCAGCCGTACCCCTAGCTCCGCCTCCAGCGAGGCAATCGCCCGGGAGATGGAAGACGGATCCACTCCGCGAAGGCGCGCGACAGGAGCAAAGCCTCCCTGTCTGACAACTTCCACGAATATCTGAATATTCGAAAGATTCATTGTTGTATTATACGCACGAATGTTATGCATTGCGGCGTATTGTTGAATTTGACTTCTGGCGGCAAACTCGGGCCATGAAAACTCAACTCAGCATCGCCCTTGTCACTGGCGCTAACCGGGGAATCGGCCGCGCATTCGTGGAGGCCCTTCTTGAGCGTGGCGTGAATCGCGTCTACGCGGCAGCGCGCAAACTCACGGACTTGGAACCGGTCGTTGCCATCGACCGCAAACGAGTTCTTCCCCTCAAGATCGACATTACCAGCCTGGCGGAGATCAATGCCGCGGCGGAGAAAGCATGCGACGTCAACCTTCTGATCAACAACGCCGGTATCGCTGACTTTGGAAGCCTGCTGGATGCTCCCGGTGAATCCATCCGCCGCAATATGGAGACGAACTATTTCGGCACCTTGCATGCAATCCGCTCGTTCGCTCCGGTTATCGAGAAGAACGGCGGAGGAGCAATCGTCAATCTCTTAACCATAGTGGCCCTGGCAAGCATGCCCGGATTGGGTGTCTACAACGCCTCCAAAGCCGCGGCATGGTCCATGACTCAATCACTGCGAGCCGATCTCCGGAAGCGCAAGATACGGGTCTACGGCGTCTTCCCCGGACCCGTGGATACCGACATGATTCGCGGTGTTGACATGCCCAAGACCTCCGCCACCGATGTCGCACGCGCAGTCTTGAGCGGCATCGAAAACGGAGACGAAGATATCTTCCCAGATCCCATGGCGAAGCAGATGTACGCCGCGTGGAAGCAAGACCATAAGGCGGTAGAGCGCCAATTCGGCTCCATGTAGGACCGCATTCGGTCGGAGATCCTAAGATGCCATCTCTCCTGATTACGACTGGAGCCCTGCATCCAGATGGGCAGGACGCTTACAACCGGTATGCCTCGGTGGTCGTGCCACTCATCGAGGCAGCCGGCGGCAAGGTACTACGTCGGGGCACATTCCAGGAGGCCATCGTTGGCGATGATTGTCCGGAATTCATCGCAGTCATGGAATTCCCGGATGTCGATTCGATTCATGTCATGTTTGCCGGCAGCGCTTATCGGGCGGCGATTCCCGACCGAAACCTGGCCTTCAGAGATATCCGGACGTTCATTTGCAATCCCCTTTAGGGAATGGAAAAGCTAGGGCGGATCTCGCTGACGGGTGGCGCATTGGAACTTCCCATTTGTTTGCCGATGCAAGAACCACGCGATAGAGACGAACGAAGCTCCCAAACCTTGAGTAAAGAGCAATTTCGGGTGGCCTACCCTTTGCGGTCTTTCAAAGGGTGGGCTCTTCGTCTTTCTTTTTTCTCCCACGGCGGGTGCCCAGGTTTAATGAGCGAGCAGGTTCGGGGTTCCCCTCGACAAGAGTGAAGGCGTTTACTCCGACCTCGTCGGGGCATGTGGGGTTTATGACTTTGTGAGTTACACCCTCTGCCCGAAAGGATCGGGATCCTCGGTCAACTCCTCTGCCGCTTGCGGCATTCGCATGCCTCGCGGAAATCTGGCCGGCATCACGCAGCTCTCCCGAAAGTGACCCTGGCGCTATACCCCAGTGCATAGAGCACGCGCAACATCAAGTCCGTCGAAATGTCCTTCGTATTGCGGTTCATCATCGCCGTAATGCGCGTCCGCGATGTGCGCGCCAGCCGCGCTACCTGTGCATGCGTCAAACCCTTCTTCCGCACAACTTCGATGATTTTCGAGTTGAGCTCGCTGCGCAGTTCCATTTCCGCGCCGTCCGCCGGGGTCAGACCCAGGGCTTTCGCCAACTCGGCGGCCGTGCGCACGACCACTGCTTTAGACTTTTTCATCCAGTAACTCCTTTAACCGCTTCCTTCCCATATCCACATCCTGCTTGGGCGTCGTCCGGCTCTTTTTCACGAACGCGTGGAACACCAGAACGCCTCGCGGCGATCTCGCATAATAGAATGCGCGATAAATCCCGGCTCGGTCCCGGATTCTCAACTCCTCAACCCCCTGCGCTACCGATGGCATGTGCCGGGAGAAAGGCATCCCCAGAATCGCGCCCTTCTGCAGATCAAAAATCGCCTTGCCAAGCTCCAGTCGGACGTCCTTGGGAAACAAGCGGATTGCCGCCCGGGCCGCAGGATGAAAGATCGCTGCTTTCACCCGTATAGTGTCTCATATCTGGGACATTCATTCAACTGTCAAGCATGCGCCTGACCTGACTTAACAAATGGGACATTTCCGGGATACTCGAACTCTTCGAAATCATATTTTCTTCGTCAGCACGATCCAGCAGAGGACGCCCGCCAGTGAACTCCGCCTGTAGCCAGGAAATGAGGGTGCTTTCGAATACTTTTCCACAACCCATTCGAATACCACTCAGTAATCTATTGAAATAACGTAACCCATCTGCTATCCTTCCCCGTGTTGCATCAATCCACCGTTCGAAAACCTTCCGCGCCGCTGCCCACACGCCCCCCGCTCTTCCCTTCGCCTTGTACCCGCGCCAGCCTTGAATATACGTCCTCTGCGCCTTATTCTTCCCCCTCTCCCCTAAACCCCTCAGAATCAAATCGTTTCCCATCTTCCGTCGCTAAACTCTTTCTTTTCACATCACTTCCCAACATTGCATTTGATCCCCTTTGCAATCACATCGTTCCCCGGAAACCGGGGGACGACGGCTGCTCGCTTTCCTCCTGTCTCCTTCTTTCAACTGTCAACTGTGAACTGTCAACTTTCCCGTCCACCTCCTTGCCACCTTTGACCCCTCTAAACAACTTGCCTATACTGAATCGTTTCCAGCACTTCCGTCCCCGGAACGAGGAACTGTGTACCAGCTACTTCTAAATCGCCTCCGCGACACCCTGGCTCGCCACATTCAGCAGAACTATGGCGTAACCATCGAGATCGCCCTGGAAAAGCCGCCCAAGCTGGAGATGGGCGAACTGGCCTCGCCCGTCTGCTTCGAGCTGGCCAAGCGCCTGAAACGCGCCCCGCGGCAGATCGCCCAGGAGATGGTCAACCAGCTCGCCCCGGTGGAAGGCATCGCGCGCATCGAGGTCGCCGGAGCGGGCTATCTGAACGCGTTCCTCGACCGCGCCGCCTTCTGGCACCGCGCGCTGGCGGAATCCGCGGCTGGCGGGCCGGCCACCCCGGCCGCCGGCGGCAAGATCATCGTCGAGCACACCAACATCAATCCCAACAAGGCGGCGCACATCGGGCACCTGCGCAATGCCGTCCTGGGCGATACCTTCGTGCGCTTGCTGCGCCACACCGGCCACACCGTCGAAGTCCAGAACTACATCGACAACACCGGCGTGCAGGTCGCCGACGTCGTCGTCGGCTTCATGCACATGGAGAAGCGCACCGCGCGCAACGTGCGCGCCCTGACCCACGAGCCGCGCTTCGATTACTTCTGCTGGGATCTCTATGCGCGGGTGACCCAGTTTTTCGAGGAAGACAAGTCGCGGCAGGCGCTGCGCGGAGAAATGCTGAAGCGCATTGAAGAAGGCCTGGGCGAAGAGGCCGAAGTCGGACAGATCGTGGCCGACGCCATCGTGGCCTGCCACTTGCGCACCATGGCGCGCCTGGACATCCACTACGACCTTCTGCCACGCGAGAGCGAAATCCTGCACCTGAAGTTCTGGGATGCGGCGTTCACCAAGCTGAAAGAAACCGGCGCGATCCAGCTCGCCGCCACCGGTAAGAACGCGGGCTGCTGGATCATGCCCTGGGAGCAGGGCGAAGGCGCCGCCGAAAGCGAGGACGCCGACGCCCAGGCCAAGGTCATCGTGCGCTCCAACGGCACGGTCACCTATGTGGGCAAGGACATCGCCTACCAGATGTGGAAATTCGGCCTGCTGGGCAAGGATTTTCACTACGCGCGCCACCCGCACGCCCCGGCTGGCGAGGCGTTGTGGGTGACCACCAGCGAGCCGAGCGACCCGCAGGCCCCGCCCTTCGGCAAGGCTACGACCGTGTACAACGTGATTGATGCCCGCCAGGCCTATCTGCAGCAGGTGGTAACTGCGGGGCTGCGCGCCCTGGGTTATAACGCGGAGGCCGATCGCTCCGTCCACTTCTCCTACGAAATCGTGGCCCTCACGCCGCGCTGCGCCCGCGAGATGGGTTACGAGCTTTCCCCCGAAGAACTGAAGAAGCCTTACGTGGAAGTGAGCGGGCGCAAGGGCCTCGGGGTGAAGGCCGACGACCTACTCGACCAGCTCGAAGCCGCCACGCTCGCCGAGGTGCGCCAGCGCCATCCGGAGATGCCCGCCGCGGAGCAGCAACAGACCGCGCACGCCATCGCCGTGGGCGCGCTGCGCTTCTTCCTGCTGAAGTTCACGCGCACGGCCATCATCGCTTTCGATTTCGAGGATGCCCTGAGCTTTGAAGGCGAGACCGGGCCCTACTGCCAGTACGCCGTGGTGCGCATTCGCGGCATTCGCCGCAAGGGCAGCGAGGTGCCGGGCGCTTCCCCCGCGCTGTCCAATGAGTTTCTCGCGAAGATATTTTCAGGAGCCGAAGGCCAGGGTCTCTGGGAGCTGCTGCTGCTCGGCGGTTCGCTCGATTACGCCACCGCCGCGGCCATCGGCGCGCAGGAATCCGCGTTTGTCGCCAAATACGCCTTCCAGCTCGCGCAGTCCTTCAACAACTTCTACCACAAGCACCACATTCTCTCGGAAGCGGACGCCGAGAAGCGCGCCTTCCTGCTGCAACTGACCGAATTGGTCGAAGCGCAGCTGGTGCGCACCCTCCGCCTGCTCGGCATCGAAGCCCCGGAAAAAATGTGATGCAACGCTACAGCTTCGTCACCAGGTCCACCAGCGTGCGCACCGCCACCGCGCTCGCGCCTTTGGCGGCCCACGGCTTGGCGTCATCCAGCCAGGCCGTCCCGGCGATGTCCAGGTGGATCCACGGAGAGTCCCCCGCGAACTCCTTGATGAACATAGCCCCGGTGATGGCCCCGCCGCCCTTGCCGCTGCCGATGTTCTGGATATCGGCCATGGTGCCCTTGATGAATTCGCGGTACTCGTCGTCCACGGGCATCTGCCACATTTTTTCGCCGCAGGCCTTGGCGCTGGCCAGCAGCTTGTCCGTAAACGCCTGGTCCGAGCCGAAGACGCCGACGTTGACGTTGGCCAGGGCCACAACGATGGCGCCGGTGAGCGTGGCGGCATCGATCAGGTGCGTGGCGCCGAGCTGCTTGGCGTAGGTGACGCCGTCGGCGAGGATTAGGCGGCCCTCGGCGTCGGTGTTCAGCACCTCGATGGTCTTGCCGGACATGGCTACCTGGATGTCGCCGGGCTTCTGCGCTTTTCCGCCGGGCATGTTCTCCGTGGAGGGTACCACGCAGATCACTTTCACGCTGGGCTTGAGCGCCGCGAGCGCGCGCATCACGCCGAGCATGGTGGCCCCGCCGGCCATGTCGTATTTCATCTTCTCCATGCCCTCGGCCGGCTTGATGGAGATGCCGCCGGTATCAAACGTGACCGCCTTGCCCACCAGCCCGATCACCGGGGCGCCGGGCTTGGCGTTCGCCGGTGTATAGGTGACCACCATCATGCGCGGCGGCTCGACGCTGCCCTGGGCCACGCTGAGCAGCGCGCCCATTTTAAGCTCGGCGATCTTCTTCTCGTCCAGGATCTCCACGGCCAGGCCGGCTTCGCGGGCCATGGCTTCGGCGCGCTCGGCCAGAATCCGCGGCGTCAACTTGTTGGAAGGCTCATTCACCAGGTCGCGCGTGAAGTTCTGTGCGTCGCCGATTATCCGGCCGCGCTGCAGCCCCGCTTCGCCCGCGGCGCGGCTGCCGCCGTCCCAGCCGGAGAGCAAAACGGCGTCCACTTCTTTGCCATTCTTCTTCTCGCTCTTGTACTTGTCCGATTCGAAATCGGCGAAGATCAATCCTTCGGTCACCGCCTGCGCCGATTCCGCAGTGGCCTCGCCCTCGCGCACCACAAAGGCAAACTGCTTCACCGAACGGCCTTTCAGATAGCGCAGGGCCGCTCCAGCCAGCTTGCGCAGTTGCGCGCTGCCGTACTGCTCGCGCTTCCCCGCACCGACCAGCAGCAGGCGCTCGGCCTGCAGTCCCTCCGGGGCATGCACCAGGGTCATCTCCAGGGTCTTCCCGGTCAATTCGCCGCCCTGCGCCAGTTTGCGCAGCAGGCCGCCGGTTTTCTGGTCCAAGTCGGCGATGCGTCCCTGGACGGGATCGGTCTCTTCGAATACGTAACTAACCAGCGCGGCGGTCTGGAGTTCTGCGAAGGGGCGGGTTTCGAGTGCGATCTGCATAGTGTTTCTATCTCCTCCGGGCTCGATACAAGGCTTCATCCACTTCTTTGCGGGATTCCTTGTCGCGGGAATCCTGGCGGCGGTCGTAGTCTTTCTTGCCCTTGGCCAGGGCGATCTCGCATTTGGCGATGCCGTTGCGGAAATAGATACGCAAGGGAATGACGGTCAAACCTTTTGCCTGGGTCTTGCCGGCCAGCTTGTTCAGCTCTTTCTTGTGCAGAAGGAGTTTGCGGGAGCCAAGGGGCTCGTGGTTCCAGGGGCCACCGGGTAAGTACTGGGCGATGTGTGCGTTGACGAGCCAGGCGCCGTTGGGCTTGATCTCCACGTAGGCGTCCCGGATATTCGCCTTTCCTTCGCGCAAGGCCTTCACTTCCGTGCCGTGCAGCACCATGCCGGCCTCGAACTTCTCCAAAAGATGGTAGTTATAGGAGGCCGCGCGGTTCTGCGCGACGATCTCATCGCCACCCTTCCCCTTCTCCGCTTTTTTTGCCGGCTTAGCCACAAGTACTTATCTTAGCGGTCCGCCCTTACTCAATGCAAGACAGCCAACCGGTGGTTGCTTGCCGCTCCTCTGAGCGAGTGCTAGACTGGCGTAAGTTTCTGTAGTTCTGAGGCTTCGGAGAAGACATGCGGCGCCAGGGGACCCTCATTTTGTGCATCGCTTGTGCCCTGCTGGCGGCCGGTTGCCCCAAGGGCGGCGATGACTACAAGCTTGCCCGCAGAGCCGAGGCGTTGCAGGACTACGACACCGCTCTGGAGCATTACCAGAAGGCGCTCAAAGCCGATCCCTTCAACGCCGACTACAAGCTCAAGGCCACCCAGTTGCGTTTCGAGGCCAGCCAGTATCACGTGCGCCAGGGGCAGAAGCTGCGCGAGAAGGGCGACCTGCAGATGGCTCTGGCCGAATTCCAGAAGGCCCTGGCCATGGACCCCTCCAGCCCGATCGCCGCGCAGGAAATAAAGGCCACGCTCGATCAAATCGCCGGGAAGGAGAAAGAGGCCGAGCCGAGCCCGGCTCCACCAGCACAGTCCACCGAGGGTCCTCTGGCCCAGGAACCGCCGCAGCTCATGGCCATCTCCCGCGCACCCATCAACTTGAAGATGGCTAACGACGCTAAGATCATCTACGAGACGATCGCCAAGTTGGCCGGACTGACCGTGGTATTCGACCCGGACTTCCCTGCCCGGCGGATCACCACGGAACTGAACAACGTCACCCTGGAGCAGGCTCTGGACATTGTGTCGCTGCAGAGCAAGTCTTTCTGGAAGCCGGTAACGCAAAATATCATCTTCGTCATTCCGGATCAGCCGCAGAAACGCCGCGACTACGAAGAGCAACTGGTGCGCACCTTCTATCTTTCAAACACCGTGCAGCCGCAGGACCTCACCGAGATTGTGACTGGCCTGCGGCAAATCCTCGATCTGAAACGCATTCAACAGTTGAATGCGCAGAACGCGATCATCGTCCGCGACACTCCGGACAAGCTGCTTCTCGCAGAGAAGCTGATCAATGATATTGACCGGGCCAAACCCGAGGTGGTCATTCAAGTGGAAGTGCTGCAGGCGCGGCTGGACCGTCTGCGGGACCTGGGGATTTTGCCCGGGCAGGGAGCGACCCTGGCATTTACGCCGGGGGGCGCGGGGTCCACTACCACCACCTCCATGGCCCTGAACCAGTTGAAGCACCTTTCCACCGGCGACTATAGCGTGACCCTGCCGGGAGCCACCGCCACGGCCATCCTAACCGACAGCAGCACCAAAATCATTCAGAATCCGGAGATCCGCTCGGTGGACGGCCAGCCTGCCAAGCTGCGCATCGGCGACCGCATTCCGGTGGCCACGGGAAGTTTCCAGGCGGGAGTGGGCATTGGGGCGGCAGGCGGCGCGGGCATCGTCAACCCGCTGGTGAACACGCAATTTCAATACATCGATGTGGGCGTGAACGTGGACGTCACGCCGCGCGTGCACCCGAATCACGAAGTCAGCCTGAAGATCCTGGTGGAGGTCTCCTCGGTCACCGGCACAAGCACCATCGGCGGGATCCAGCAGCCCATCATCAGCCAGCGCAAGATCGAGCACGATATCCGCCTCAAAGAAGGCGAAGTCAACATTCTCGGGGGGCTGATCGAGCGCGTGGACAGCAAGACGCTGAACGGCTGGCCGGGTTTCGCCAAGCTGCCGCTGCTGCACTACCTCTTCTCCGACGAGAAAACCGACCATCAGGAGAATGAAGTCTTGATCGTGCTGATACCGCACATCGTGCGCCTGCCCCGATGGACGCAGGCAAATCTGGAGCCGCTGAGCTCCGGCTCGGAATCGAACATTCAGGTGCGCCGCGAAGCGAGCATCCAGGCGCCCACCCTGCCCTCGCCAGCGCCGACAGCAGTGCCGGTAGCGCCCGCGCCCGTTCCGCAGGCCGGCCCGCAATCAGCGCGCCTGCGCTTCGAGCCCGCAACGCTCACCCTGAAGGCGGGGGAGACCACGACGCTCGGCGTGGTCATTGACAATGTGCAGGACCTCTTCTCCATCCCCATGCTGCTGCAATACGACCCTGCGATCCTGCGCATCGAGGAGGTGCGCCACGGCGGCTTCCTCTCCGGGGGCACGCAGGAGATCGCCATCGTGGAGCGCGTGGACCAGGAGCACGGGCAGGCGATCATCTCCGCCACGCGCCAGCCGAACACCGCGGGAGTAAGCGGCTCGGGCACGCTGCTGGGCATCGTCGTGCGCGCGCTGGCCCCCGGATCCTCGAAGCTGGCCATCGTCCAGGTGAACGCCAAGGATTCCCAGCAGAAGACGCTGCCGCTGCTCAGCGGCGAGGCAACGATTCAGGTCGTTCCGTAATCTCTCTATCTGTAGGCTTATGCCGCATCCGCTGCGTACAATCCGACGAGGCGATCTCCAGGCGGGGATGACTCTGCTGGAACTGATTATCGCCTGCTCGATCCTGCTGATTCTCTCTTCTGCCGCGTTGCCCATCGCCCGCTACAGTATCGTGCGCCAGAAGGAGACCGAACTGCACCGGAACCTGCGCGAGATTCGCAACGCCATCGACCGCTACAAGGACCTTGCCGACCGCAACCAGATCCGCGTCGAAGTGGGCAGCGAAGGCTATCCCCCGGACCTCGAGACGCTGGTGAACGGAGTGCAACTAGGCGCCGGCAGCGACCGCAAGATCCGCTTCCTGCGCCGAATCCCAGTGGATCCCATTACCGGGCGCGCCGAATGGGGCCTGCGCGCGGTGCAAGACGATCCGGATTCCACTTCCTGGGGAGGCAAAAACGTTTTCGATGTCTATTCGAAATCGATGGGCACTGCCCTGGATGGGACGCGCTATGCGGAATGGTAAAACGGCGCAGAAGCTCGCGCGCTACTTTCCCGCGTCAACCAGAAAGCGCGGCACGACGCGCGCTTCCAGCGCCGGCTTCACGCTCCTGGAATTGATGATCGTTATAGGGATCATCGCCATCCTGGCGGGGATCGCCATAGGGAGCTACCGCCGCAGCGTGCAGCATGCTCAGGAAGCAGCCTTGAAATCCGATCTGCAGACCATCCGCCAAGCCATCGAACAATACACGATAGACAAGCAAGCCGCCCCGCAGTCGCTGGAAGACATTGTGGCCGCGAAATACCTGCGGGAGATTCCCACGGATCCGATCACCCACCAGAAAAACTGGCGCCTGGTATTCGAGGACGTCGTCCTCAGTCCCGACCAGGCCACTACTGGACTGACCGATGTGTTCTCCAGTTCCGACCAAGTCTCTTCCGACGGCACGCCGTACAGCACCTGGTAAGCCCTGCCAGGGCAAAGAAGCAGCGCACCCGGGCGCGCGGCATCCGCTATATCTGGAAATGTTGCTGGCCGCCGGCGACGTTCCGCGGGCCACAAATTTGACGGAACGCGCGCACTCCGCTATAGTTGAAATGCGGGGTGGAGCAGCCTGGTAGCTCGTCGGGCTCATAACCCGAAGGTCGTTGGTTCAAATCCAACCCCCGCAACCATCTTCAGAAAGACGCAGACCGGATGCTCCGTCCGGTCTCTTTTTTTGTCTCCGGCCTCCTGCTCCCTTACCCTGCAACTCCGTCGGGCTGCCCTCCGGCCAGGTTGTTCTGGGCCGCTTTCCAGTGTAGACCGCGTGCCAAGCGGCTTGCGAGTCTCTGCGCAGCAGATAGAGGCTGGTTTCCAGATGAGGGGCCCAGAACCCACAGAGACGGTGTTGACCTTGAATTGCAGATCATAGTCCATATTACGCCGGGACAGGACATCAGCTGGGCCATGATGCGATAGTTCGGTGCGTGAAATAACGCACTCAGGGTTATTTCACGCATTCTGAAGTAAACGACGTAAGGCGATTTGGCGGTCGTTTTATAGTTATATCTATGTTTTTCAGCAACATATGAAGACACATTAGAAACTCTTGGAAATGGATGAAGAATTGCACATTTCAGGGTAACATCTCTTAATTATAAGGACCAAACTTGAACGGATTGCCCATTACGGTTCGTTATGCGATCAAGATTTTAATCTTTCTTGCGCTCACGGCCGGACATTCGATTTCCGCAAGTGAATTGGCCCGGCTCACCCGCATTCCCCATTCCCAGGTGGCAAAGGTTCTGCATGCCCTGCGTTGGGGGGGACTGACCCGGTCGCGCCGCGGCTTGCACGGCGGCTACGAGCTCCGGATGAACCCGGAAGAGATTCGCGTGGAACAAGTTATGAAGCTCTTTCTCCCCGTGGAGGAGGAGCCCCAGCCGGATGCTGCGGATGATCCGTTCCTGCAGGTCTGGACGGAGACCGAAGCCCGCTCGCAGCAGGAATGGAAGCAGTTGACGATTGCGGAACTCAGCCGGCGCATGCCACCGCACGCGGCGGATTGGGACAAGCTGACCGCGGGCAGGCAATTGTGAGGGCCAGACAGCAGCAAAGTTGCAGGCTTTATAGACCCCAAATTGAAAAAAGAGGAGGGCTAGATGTTTGACCGAAAGAGCAATTCGATTCTCGTGGTGACGAGCCTGCTGGCGGGGATGTTCGTCTACCTGCTGTTTGTGTCCACGACGCGGGTTTCGGCCATCCCGGCATTTGCACGCAAGTACCAGACTTCTTGCACCACCTGCCACAACAACTACCCGGAGCTGAACGATTTCGGAGAGGCGTTCAAAAAGAACGGTTTCAAATTTCCCAAGGACGACGAGGTCTTCGTGAAAGAGCCGCCGGTGATGCTCGGCGCCAAGGCCCAGAAGGAAGCCTTCCCCGGCGCCGTCTATCCGGGCGAGATTCCTGGCTCGATCCCGATCGGCTTCCGCTATTCGGGAGCGTTCGCTTTGAACAGCAAGCAGCCCCAGGCGGCCGGCTATGTGCCGCGCACGGATCTGTTCGCACCAGACACGCTTGCGTTGATCGCCGCGGGAAGTTTTGGGCCGAACATTTCGTTCTGGATTGACGACGATGTCTCTGCCGGCGGTTCGGGAGCGGAAGGCGGACTGGGCGACGGGTATCTGAAGTTCAACGACCTGGGCCACTATCTCAAGCTGCCCAAGGACTCCCTTAACGTGCGGTTCGGACAGTTTGAGCTCGATTTGCCTTTCAGCCAGGCGCGATCGGTCTATGCATCGGAGTACGACATCTACGGTCAGGCGAGTGTTGCCGGCGCCTGGGGCCCCACCGCTACCCTGTCTGGCGAGCCCACGACAAATAACCCATTCGTGCTGGGTGCTTCGCAGCGGGGCATCGAGATCGGCGGCTATCCCAACGATGGGAATTTCTCCTGGTCCATCGCGGTGACGAACGGCAGCAATGACGGCTCCGCAGCGCGCAATTCCAAAGACGTCTACGTCCGCGTCTCCCAGAAATTCAATCTGGAACGCGACTCCGCCGCGCGCAAAGAAGTGCAGGCCGCCGGACCCACCGGTCCGCGGGACCACTCCTCGATTCGCGTCGGGGGGTTCTACTACTACGGCCGCAACGCACAGAACATCCCCGGCACGGACCAGACATATTCCTTCCTGGGCACGATCCGCGAGCCCTTCTACCGGGTTGGCACGGACCTGCGTTTCAAGTATCGTCACATGGAACTGTTCGGCCTGCTGATGTACGGCCACGACCAGAATCATCTCGTGGATACGGAAAGCGAAACGATCAGTGCGGGCCGTCCGGTAACTTTCAGCGGCGGTTTCGCGGGCTTGAACTACTGGATCTATCCGTGGATGATTGCCACCTTGCGCTATGATGCGGTAAATTCTCCGGCGGACTTTCTGAATGGGGTATCCAAGAATGGGACCCGCAACCGCGTCAGCCCGGGCCTGCAGATGCTGGTCCGCAGCAACATCAAGCTGGTATTCGAGTACCAGCATCACTGGGAGCAGCCCATACCCGATTCCAACCTCTTCTTCCGGCCTAACACGTTCGTATCCGGAATTGACTACTCCTTCTAAGGAACGGTCAGGGAAGGGCCGGGGCCTGGCGGCTCCGGCCCTAACAAATTTCTGTACACTAAAAGGGAGAAAAACGATGAAAAAGATGAACACTCTGGCGTTGCTTGTGACGGCACCCCTGGTCATGCTCGGGCTCGCAGGCGCGGTGCAGGCTGGGGAGATCAAAGGCAAGGTGAGCGTGCAGGGTTTGAAATCAGCGGAGAACATCGCTGTTTACGTGGATGAGATCCCGGGCAAGACCTTCCCGGCCCCGGCGCAGCCTATTGTGATCGATCAGATCAAGATGTCCTTTATCCCGCATGTGGTGGTGGTCTTGAAGGGCACGACAGTGGATTTCCTGAACAGCGACCCGGTCGGGCACAACGTGTATTGGCCCTCTGTGAGCGGCAATAAGAAGCTGGCGCACAATCTTGGAACGTGGCCGAAGGGACAGAAAAAGCCATTCCAATTCAATGATCTCGGTGTAGCATCGCTGCTTTGCAACGTGCACCCGGAGATGTCCGGCTACGTCGTGGTCGTGGCCACGCCCTATTTTGCGGTGACTGGGAAGGACGGCTCGTTCGTGATCAAGGACGTACCGGCCGGGACCTATACGCTGAAGAGCTGGAGCGAGGACGGCAAGCCCACGAGCCAGAGCGTCACCGTCGGCGCCGGCGCAGCAGAAGTGGCATTGACCGTAAAGAAGTAAGGTTACTGCTACGCTTCCCGGAGGAATGCCATTACGACTCGGACGAAACTGGTGGACCTGGACTGGCTGGAATCGAATTTCCCTTGCATGCAGGCCTGTCCGGTCCACACGCAGGCGGGGCGGTATGTTTCCTTGATCGCGGAAGGCCGCTACGAGGAAGCCTACCGCTACGCCCGTTCTCCCAATCCTTTTGCGTCGGTTTGCGGGCGGGTGTGCGGCCACCCCTGCGAACCGGCCTGCCGGCGCGGAAAATTCGACGCGCCCATCTCCATCCGCGCACTCAAGCGCTTTCTGACCGAGCGCCATGGGCCGGAATCGCGCAATCCAGTGGATGTGCTGTCCAATCAAAAGCAACTGGTGCAACGGGAAAAAGTGGCGATCATCGGTTCCGGACCGGCGGGCCTCTCGGCGGCGCACGATCTGGCGTTGCTGGGCTATGCGGTGACCGTTTTTGATGCGGCGGCGGTGCCCGGCGGCATGATGCACCTGGGCATTCCGGAATACCGCTTACCGCGCGACGTTCTGCAGGCGCAGATCCGCGAAATTCTGGAGCTCGGTCCGGAACTGAAGCTGAATATGCGCCTAGGGCGGGATTTTTCTCTCGCCGACCTGCGCCAGCAGGGCTATAAGGCCGTGCTGATGGCTTTCGGACTGCACCGCAGCCGGGATCTCAATCTGCCGGGCAACGATCTCGACGGGGTGGTCAAGGGCATCGATTTCCTGCTGAACGTAAACCTCGGCTACCGCTTCTCCATAGGCAAGCAGGTGGTGGTGATCGGCGGCGGCAACGTGGCCATTGACGTGGCGCGCTCGGCAATGCGCGAGCAGCAGCAGAAACTGGTGACTGACATAGCGGGTGTAGTGCTCCCCAACGAGCTGACGTCAAGTGAAATGGACGTAGCCATGAAGGAGTTCATGGACGTCTCGCGCGCCGCGCTGCGCATGGGGGCGCGCGAAGTGCATCTGGTCTGCCTGGAATCACGGGCGGAGATGCCCGCATCGGAAGAAGAGATCGCGGAGGGCCTGGAAGAAGGCATCCGCATGCACCCTTCGCTGGGCCCGAAGCAGTTTGTGGGAAAGAAGGGCAAGCTGACCGGGCTGGAAGTGATTCGCTGCACATCGGTCTTCGACGAGCAGCACCGGTTCAGTCCGAAGTTCGCGGAAGGCACGGAGCACGTCATTCCCTGCGACACGGTAATTCTGGCGATCGGGCAGGCTTCCGACCTGTCCTTTCTGACGCCCGCGGACGGGATCGAGGCTACGCGCCAGGGAACGCTGAAAATCAATCCGGAAACGCTGATGACCACGGCGCCGGGAATCTTCGCGGCAGGAGACATCGCCTTCGGGCCGCGGCTGATCATCAACGCCGTGGCCGACGGCAAGAAGGCGGCCGAGCAGATTGACAAGTACCTGCGCGGGGCGGAATGGAAGCCGAAGTCCAAGTACGTACGCGTGACGGTTCTTGATCACCACGAGATGGCCGAGCACTACGACGAATATTCGCGCCTGCCGGTTCCCGTGATTCCATTGGAACGGCGCACGGGAGTGGCCGAAGTCGAGGTGGGATTCACGGAAGCGCAGGCCCGCGCCGAAGCCACGCGCTGCCTGAAGTGCTGGATCAACACGATCTTCGAAGGCACGGAAGCCAGCGGCAGCGAATGCATTCTCTGCGGCGGGTGCGTGGACGTCTGTCCGGAAAACTGCCTGCGGCTGGTGCCGCTGAGCCAGTTTGCCTTTACGGAGGAGACCAAGACGCGGCTGGCGGAGGAGGCGGACTCCCGGGGCATGGATCTGCAGCACGTCGCGGCGGAGGAACTGGGCGCGGCTGAGGGTTCGGTGATGGTCAAGGACGAATCGGTGTGCATTCGCTGCGGCCTCTGCGCGGAGCGCTGCCCGGTACACACCATCACCATGGAAGCTTTCGAAGTGGTGGATCACGATCCGGATCTGGTATCCATTGAGGAGATGGTGCTTCGGCCATGAGCGACACAAAACATCCGTCTTCTGCGGGCGAAACTCCCGCAGAGCAGCGGGGCAACGGCATAACGCGGCGCGACTTCCTGAACGAAGTCACGCTGGGCGCCCTGGGCATAGCGGGCCTGGGCTCCGTGGTGGTGACCTACCAATATTTTTCGCCCAATGTCCTGTTCGAGCCCTCGATGACATTCCGCGCCGGCAGCCCCGACCTGTATCCGGACAATTCCGTGAGCTTCCTCCAGGACCAGCAGGTCTACATTGTGCGCCTGCCGGAAGGCTTTTATGCGGTATCGGCGGTGTGCACGCACCTGGGCTGCATCACGCAGTGGAAGCCCGACCTAGGGATCATCGCCTGCCCCTGCCACGGCAGCAAATTCAAGCGGGACGGCACGAAGATTGAAGGGCCGGCGCCGCGCCCCTTGCCGCATTTTGCCATCAGCCTGACCGCCGATGGGGACCTGCTGGTGGATAAGCTGCAAGTCGTGCAACCGAAGCAAGTTCTGAAAGTCTGAGGAATAACGATGGCCACGACGTTGCAATCCTCTCTCGAGCGGCTCCGCGCGACGCGGGTCTGGAAGTCCATATTCCGGCGCGGTCCGGCGCTGACCAACCGCTCGCGCAGCCAAGCGGTCTTCGGCAACCTGTTCCTGCACTGGCTGCCGGTGAAGGTGCGCGAGAAGGCGCTGCGGGTGCGCGCTTCCTACTACCTGGGATCCATCTCGTTTCTGCTGTTCCTCGCCCTGACGGTCTCCGGTATTCTCCTGATGTTCTATTACCACCCGGCGGTGCCGCAGGCCTACCAGGACATGAAGGACCTGCGCTTTGTGGTTTCCAACGGGGTCTTCCTGCGCAACGTGCACCGGCTGGCGGCGCACCTGATGGTGCTGCTGGTCTTCTGGCATATGTTCCACGTCTTCTACCGCGGGGGGTACAAGCCGCCGCATGAGTTCAACTGGGTGGTGGGAGTGATTCTGCTGCTGGTGACGCTGTTCCTGAGCTACACGGGCTATCTGCTGCCGTGGGACCAACTGGCGTTCTGGGCGATCACGGTGGGCAGCAACATCATTTCGGCGATGCCATTCGTAGGCAGCAAGATGCGGTTCACATTGCTGGGCGGACACGTGGTGGGAGAAAACGCGCTGCTGCGCTTCTACGTGCTGCACGTCGTGGTGCTGCCGCTGGTCGCGTTTTTCTTCATCGGGGTCCATTTCTGGCGGGTGCAAAAAGACGGCGGTCTAACGGTACGGTCCAAAAATGACGGAAAAGAATAAAATCGAAACGGGCTTCGCTTCCGACGCCCAGAAGAATCCCCAACGGGTGGTCTTCGTCACGCGGAATACCTCCGCGAAAGTGACGGACGATCGCGGCCCGCAACTGATGACCTATCCGCACCTGCTGCTGCGCGAGGCCATCGCCCTGCAGGTGCTGGCGGTGGTGCTGGTGCTGGCGGCGCTGTTCTGGGACGCGCCGCTCGAGCAACTGGCGAATCCGCTGCTCACGCCGAATCCGGCGAAGGCGCCGTGGTACTTCCTGGGCCTGCAGGAGCTGCTGCACTATTTCCCGCCGTTCGTCGCCGGGATCATCATCCCGACGCTGGTGGTCCTGGCGCTGGTCGTGATCCCGTACTTCAACGTCAACATCGAGGGCGCCCCGATTTGGGAGCGCCGACCGACGCAGCACTTCCGGATCTACGCCGCGGTGCTCGCGGGCCTAGCGGTGTTTCTCGCGCTGTTCGATGCCTGGACGGTGCTAGTGCCCACGCTGTTGGTAGGCGGGCTGCTGGTGTGGTCGTACTACGCCAAACCGGAGAAGAGCCGGGCGGCCCAATACCTGCGTGGGCGGCCGCTCTCCTGGTGGCTGATGACCTGGTTTGTCGCGGTGGCTATGGTTCTAACCCTGGTCGGCACGTTCTTCCGCGGGCCGGGCTGGTCCTGGGTGTGGCCCTGGAGAGCATATGGCGCCTGAAGAGATGGGCAAAGTTTCGTACCGCATGCGGCTGGTCTTTGCCGCCAGCAGCCTGCTCTTTGTGGCGGTGCTGGCGGTTTCCCCGGTCAAAGACCTGCTCCGCGAATGGAAGCACTACAAGCGCGGGTATTTGCAGTTCGCCAGGACGCGGCCGGACACCAAGCGCCTGACCGCGGATTACCACCCGGATCTCGACCAGATCTGGATCCCAGAGATGAACGTGGTGGACCGTTGCACCTCGTGCCATCAGGGAATCACGCAGCCGACGCTGGCGGATGCCTCCGTGCCGCAACCGTACCGGGCGCACCCGCCCATTCCACACCGCGTCCGGGATTGGGGCTGCACGCCCTGTCATCGCGGGCAGGGAGTGGCCACAGAAGTCGCCGAAGCGCATGAGACCACGCTGGCCTGGGAACAGCCGATCCTGCCGGGACGGTACTTGCAAGGGGCCTGCGGCTCGTGCCACCACGACGCCCGGCCGGAACTCCCGAAGCTGAATCGCGGAAGAGAGTTGCTGGAGAGCCACAACTGCGCGGGCTGCCACCGCCTGCAGGATATCGAGCGCCGAGAAATGCAGGGACCGGACCTGACCAGCGTGGGCACCAAGGTCAGCCGCGCATGGATCTACAAGTGGCTGAAAGAGCCGCGCACCATCGTGGACGATTCCGGAAACGTCAAGGTCAACGGCTACGAGACGGAAGAATCCCCGCGCATGCCGCAGTTCCGCCTGACCGAGCAAGAGCTGCGGGATCTTTCCGCATACCTCAGTGCGCAGCGCAGCCAGCCCGTGGCGCCGTACAAGTTCAGCCCCGCGGTGGTGGCCAAGTGGGCGAAGCGGCCCGACGTGGTGGACCAGGGCGAGCTGCGCTTCCGGCAGATGTTCTGCAGCACCTGCCACTCGTTTGCGGTCACCCGGGCGGGAGAGACCACACTCATCGGCGGCAACATTGGCCCGGAGTTGACCAAAGTCGGCAGCAAGGTGAATCCCGACTGGCTGGTGGCCTGGCTGCGCAACCCGCAGGGCTACCTGGCGCACAGCAAGATGCCGCGGTATGAATGGAGCGACGAGGACCTCTTCACGGTCACCCGCTACATCCAGGCCAAGCTCAGCGATTCCGACTTGCTCAGTGACGTGCCGCAACTCAGCGCGGCAACAACGGAAGAGATCGCGAGCGGCAAGAGGATCTTCTCCGAGAAGGGCTGCGCCAGCTGCCACGCCGTGGGAGGCAGCGGCACGCAGAAGGACTTCGGTCCGGATCTCTCGGCGCTGGGCAGCAAGAACGTTTCCCAGCTGGAGTTCGGCACGTCGAAGATACCGCGGAATCTGATCTCCTACATTCAGGCCAAGATCACCGACCCGCGTTCGGTGAATTCGGCCGCGCGCATGCCGCAATACAACTTCAATGCGGCCGACCTGGATGCCATCACCACTGCCCTGCTGAGCATGACCGGCCCGCCGGCCACCAGCGCTCTGCAGAAGCTGACCATTCCGCGGGCCAATCCGCAGTTCCAGCCCGCCGGGGAATTCGCCCGGGTCTACGAACGCTATCGGTGCGCGGATTGCCACAAATTCAACGGCTACGGCGGGGACCTGGCTCCCGACCTCAGCTATGAAGGCAGCCGCGCGCAGCGGCAGTGGATCATCAGCTTCCTGAAGAATCCGCAGACGCTACGCCCGACGCTGACCTTCCGCATGCCGCAGTTCAACATGAGCGACCGCGAGGCCGCCACCCTGGCCGATTATCTGAGCATGGTGATGCAGAGTCCAAACGTGAGGCAGGAGGCGGTGAGCGCGAAAGATCTGACGCCCGCACAGGCCGCACTGGGCAAGGAGCTCTACGAAGTGAAATACCAGTGCCAGTCCTGCCACACCATCGGATCCGGCGGGGGATACGTGGGGCCAAATCTGAACAACGCCGGCAACTGGCTGAAGCCGGAATGGATCGCGGCGTGGCTCAGCAACCCGCAGGCGCTGGCGCCGGGAACCATCGAGCCGCGCCGCAGCATGACGGACGGGGAGATCAAGGCGCTCACCGCGTACCTGATGACCCAGCGGCAGAGCGGCGGCAAGGCCGCGCAAAAGCACGCTGCGGTGCACGGCACCACGCCGGGCGGAAACGGGGTGGCCGGACAATGAGACACCGCAGCTTGCTGCTCCTCTTCGCGCTTCCGATCCTGCTCGGTGTTCAGGGCTGCCATAAGGCGGCCGCGCCGGCGAAGCCGGACCCGCTGCGCAACGCCTACGACGTGGAAGTGGACGCCAATGATCCCACGCACCTGATCCCGCTCAGCTACCAGCAGGCCCAGGGCAAGCGCGTCTTCTACGCGGATTGCGTGTGGTGCCACGCCGATGCCACTCCGGCCGGGCCGTCCAACCGCAGCAACCTCACTCCCGTACCGCCGCTGATGAACGACGGCGCTACGCTGAACGGGGTCACCGACGAGTTCATGCAGAGCATCATCACACTGGGTGGGAGCGCCATGGGCAAGTCTGCTATGATGCCTCCCTGGGGCCGGACGCTTTCCCCGGACGAAGTCAAAGCGGTGATCGCCTATACCCGGGCCATTGCACAGCCGGCGTATCAGCCACCGGCGCGGGCGGCGTCACCCTACTCGAGGGAAACGGGACCCGGGCCCGCGACGAAATGACACTGTTCATTCGAATTGCCCAGCGGAGCCGGATGGCCCGCAACGCCGTCTTGCTGGCGGTATTCTGCGCCCTGCAGACCTGCCCGGCCGCTGCACAGGTGCATCCGGCGGAGATTATCAACCCGCAGCTTAAGGCGCCCGAAGAGGCCTACTTTCAGCAACTGATCGCGCTCAACCGCAAGATTGCCGCGGCCAAATTCCCGTTCGAATTCAATCTCAGCCGCTACGTGGGCCTGGATCCCGATCAGCAGAAGGAAGCGGACACCCGCGGCCTGGAGTTCGTGAAATTCAAGGACCGCATCATCCTGAAGGTCACCGGCAACTACAATTCGGCCTACAACGCCGCCCTGCTGACGCAGAACCAACGCGTCACCCGCACCTTTCGGGAGGTTGTTCTTCCGATCCTGCGGATGGTCACCCAGGAACTGCCTGCGGACGTGGCCTGCGACGGCATCGGATTTGAGATTTCCCATCACGTGCGCCGCCGTACCAAGGCCTCTGATTACGAAGGCAAAGAGATTCTGGTCATTGTCTTCGACCGGGATGCGGCCTTTCGGCTGGCGGGTCTCACGGACGAAGAGCAACAACAGGATATCGTCAGCCACTCGATGGTGTACGTGAGCGGGAAGGAGTTCGGCCTCGCGCTGAACCAGGCCGATCCCCTCGATATTCAGGCGCTGAACTCGTCTTTTTCCTCGGTCGCGGGTTCCGCAACTTCGCCGGACGCTTCGCGCAACCTTCCCGCCTACCACGCCCCGGCGAGCGCCGCGGACAAGTTTTCCGTGACTCCCGCCACGCCCGCCGCCGCGACGCCAGAGGGAGAACCCGCCACGCCGGTCGCGCCGGGCAAGAGCGCTCCCGCGGTGGCGGAGAAGAGTGACGCATTGCTGGCCCCCGGCGGCACCGCGGCGCAGAGCGACGTAGACCGCCTGCAAACCAAGTATCAGACGCAACTGGACAGTTTTGCCAAAGAGGGCGTGAGCAAACTGCACTTTGTCTCCTACGCGCCGCCCTCGTTCGCGCTCTTCCGCAAGCGCATCGTTCTCCAGATGACGCTGCGCAATCCCAAACCCTTCGACCCGGGCACGACCTCCATCTACAAACGTGCGGCGCGCAGTTTCGACCTCTTCCTGGCTCCGCAGCTGAAAGCCATGGTGGAAAAGCTAGCCGCGGATCTGGAGTGCGATGGGCTGGACATCACCGTGCTGAACCAACTGGGGCCGAAAAGTTCTTCCTCGGAAGCCCTGGAGTTCGTCCTCCCGCTCCCCGCCCTGCGCCAGTTCGTGGATGCCGAGATCACCAACCAGGAACTGATCAACCGCAGCATCGTTTTGGTAAACGGTGTGCGCATCGCCATTAACCTGCAACAGGTGGAATGAACTTTCCTTGGGAACGAATCCGTAGCGGCGGCCACTCTTAGTCAAGATTCCACGACCGGGCGCAAGCGTCCGGTCCTTCTGTATTGCGGCGAGATGTACCGGTTGGCGCGCCCCGGATCAATCGAACGGCAGGCCCACGTAATTTTCGGCCAGGGCTGTGGCGGCGGCGCGGGAACCGGTGACGTAATCCAAATCCGCGAGGTGAATCCGGTTTATGAAATCACCCTCCGGGGAGCGATGCAGCGTAGTGGTCATCCACCAGGAGAAGCGCTGCGCCTTCCAAATGCGGCGCAGGCAGACTTCCGAGTAGCGGGCCAGCAGGTCCTGGCGGCCGTGTTTGTAGAAGGCCTCGAGCGCCTGGACGAGCACGCGGACGTCGGCCGCGGCCAGATTCAGGCCCTTCGCGCCGGTGGGGGGAACGATGTGCGCGGCGTCCCCGAGGAGGAAGAGCCGGCCATATTGCATGGGCTCCACGAGGAAGCTGCGCATGGCCGTAATTCCCTTCTGCAGGATGGGACCTTCCTTCAGCGTCCAATCGGCGTGAGTTGCGCAGCGCAACTGGAGTTCCTTCCAGATGCGCTCATCTGACCAGGCGTTGAGGTCTTCCTCGGGAGCGCATTGCAGATACAGGCGTGAAATCTGGGGGGAGCGCATGCTGAGAAGCGCGAAGCCGCGCTCGTGGCTGGCATAGACCAGTTCGTCGCAGGACGGGGCCACCTGCGCGAGAATCCCCAGCCAAGCGTACGGGTAGACGTTTTCGTGAGTCTTGAGCACCCCGGCGGGAATCGCGGGCCGGGAAACCCCGTGGAAGCCGTCGCAGCCGGCGATGAAATCGCATTCCAGCACCTCCGGGCACCCGTTGCGGGTGTAGCGGATGGAGGGCTGGGGCGAATCCAAACCGTGCACGCTGACGTCCTGCACTTCGAAGAAAATCTTCCCCCCGGCGTGGAGACGGGCGGCGATCAGGTCCTTCACGATATCGTGCTGGGAGTAAACGGTGATGGTCTTCCCGCCGGTGAGCTCCACGAAGTTGATGCGGTGGTCGCGCCCCCGAAAGCGCAGATAGATCCCGGCGTGGACCAGGCCTTCGCGTTTCATGCGCTCGCCGGCACCTAAGTGCACCAGCAAATCAGCGACGTCATGTTCGAGGACGCCGGCGCGGATGCGGTTCTCGCAATAGTCGCGGCCGCGATTTTCGAGAATGACGGATTCGATGCCTTGGAGATGGAGCCATTGCGACAGCAGCAGCCCCGAAGGGCCCGCTCCGATGATTCCGACTTGGGTACGCATATGCGCTGTTCCTTTATGGGTTCCGTTTGCAGGCGAGTCTTGCGGCTGGTGCGGCCCGTTTTCACTTCCGGCCGGTATGAGGCTTGCCTGAGAATTTTTCCTTTACTTCCTGCGGAATGACTTGCGCCTTGAAGCGCACCGGGCCCTCCGCCGATTCCGCGGTGCGCGCGACCCACACGCGCTTTTCGAAGAGTTCGACGGCCAAAACGCCGTCCTTGAAAAGCTTGTGATGAACGGAGAAGCTACTGCGACCCCATTCCGCGACACAGGACTCGACAAGGACGGTATCGCCGAATTGCGAGGGCAGCAGGAAGCGCGCGCGGGATTCGACCATGGGGATGCCGGCAATGCCGTAGGTCTTGACCATCTGCGCTTTGTGCAGGCCGGCGCGAGCAAACAAGGCATTGGTGCAGGCATCCCCATATTCCAGATAGCGGGGGAAATAGACGATGCCTCCGGGATCGCAATCGCCAAACTCGATATAGATCTCCTTGCGGTTGATCAGCATGGAATTCTCTTACCGTGGATTTTCGAGCAGCACCGCCATGCCCTGCCCGCCGCCGATACAGGCGGAGACAATGCCGTAGCGCAGCTTGGAACGGCGCAGCTCGCGGGAAAGAGTGATGGCGAGGCGTACGCCAGTCGCGGCCAGAGGATGGCCGATGGCGATCGCGCCGCCGTTGACGTTCAGCTTGCTGCGGTCAAGCTGCAGCTCGCGCTCGACGCCGATGATCTGCGCGGCGAACGCCTCGTTAATATCGAAGCGGTCCACGGCATGCAGCGCGAGCCCCACGCCTTCGAGGAGTTTGCGAATGGCAGGGGCGGGCCCCAAAACCATGGTTTTGGGCGGCACGCCCACGACTGCCACGGCCACCACGCGCGCCAGCGGAGTGAGCGAGCGCGATTTCGCGTAGGCGCCGGAGCCGACCAGAGCCGCCGCGGCGCCATCTACGATCGCCGAGCTGTTTCCGCCGGTCTGCACACCGCCGAAGGCCGGGCGGATTTTGGCCAGGGTCTCATAGGTGGTCGCGCGGATGTGGGTGTCCGCGGCCAGGCTTTCCACGCCCCTGGGCAGTTGGATGCCGCGGGGGTTATGGTCCTGCAGCTCAAATTTTTCGTTGACCACCGGCACGATTTCGCCAGCCAGGAAGCCGTTCTTCTGAGCTGCGAGGGCGCGGGCGAAGCTCAACTCGGCGAAGCGGTCCACGTCCTCGCGGCTGATCTTGTACAGGGGCGCAATCTCTTCGGCCGTCTGGCCCATGGTGAAACCCGGAGCGGGGTCCAGCAGCGCTTCCCAGAGGAAGTCCTTGAACTCGACCTGGCCCATGCGAAACCCGCCGCGATGGGTGTAAGCGGCAATGGGATTGCGGCTCATGGATTCCGCGCCGACGCAGAGGGCGAGATCGATCTTCTTCAGGGTGATGGAGTCGGCGGCCTGGCTGATGGCCTCCATGCCGGTGCCGCAGACACGCTGCACCAGGTGCGCCGGGCGATCGATGGGCACGCCGGAGTACAGGCCGATGTGCCGAGGCAGGACATAGGCGTCGAAACTCGCCTGGGCCACGCTTCCGGCGATGACCGAGTCCACATCGGCAGCCAGAATTCCACTGTGTTCGAAAACCCCGCGGGCCGCTTTGATGCCGAGGTCAATCGGAGAAACCAGGCCCAGCACGCCGGTGTAGTCCGCAAAGGGCGTGCGAACCCCGTCCAGCAGCCAGACATCCTCGTAGGCGCAGAAAAGACCGCCGCTTCCCTTTCCCATGACGCATTCTCCCTTGAACCGCAAACTCCGTGAACTGAATTCTCGTGTTTAAAAGGCCCGGGGAACTTCCTCCAAGACCTTGATCAGGCGCTTCATGTCCGTCTGTGCCGGAACATCGCCCGCCGTGGTCAGGATCGCCGGCCGCAGCTCCGATACTATCTGCCGCAGAGAGCCGCGGCAGGCTTCCAGGCCGGAATCATCGAGCTGGAATGTTTCCAGAGGCAGGGCGATTCCCAGGGCCGCGCTTCTCCTCTCCGGAACAGCACCCAGGGCCTGGGACGGAATGCCCTTCAGCGTGGGGCACAGGAGACAGTCCCAGGGGCGTTGCAGGATTACGTCGGAATTATCGGCAAAGGCGCTGCCATCCGTCAGCAGAAGCACGGGAAGCGCTTCGTAGAAGCGAATGACGTTGCAGGCCGGCTCGAGCAAAGAGGCCCACGCGGCGCAACGCTCCGCGGAGAGAGCCGGGAGAACGTTTTCCTGGATCACGATCAGGTTCGCTCCGGCTTCCACCAGGGTGCTGGAGATCCTGGTGATTACCGCAGCCGCCAACTCCAGAGCAGCTTCCGGCAGCTCCTGGGTGCGCCACGCATTGCCGGTGTCCAACTGGGTGAGGCGCGCGGCAAGGGTAAAAGGTCCGGTTACGCCGGCCATCAGCAGCGAAGCGTCGCGCAACATCGAGGACATTCGCCGGACGACGTCCACGGCGACTGAGACGCGGCCGCTGGTGACCGCTTCCTCGGGCGAGCGCAGGTTCTCCGGCAGTTCGCCGGGCTCCGCGGGCTGCGGCCATTGCACGGCGGGAGGCTGATTCTCCGCCGTCCACTGCAGGACGCCACCCAGCGCTTCCACCTCCAGGAACGGATCGAAATAGCAGGAAACGCCGTCCGAGCGCAGGTAGCTGCGCATCTGCCGCTGGGCGTTGCAGATTTTGGTGGGATTGCCGAGGAAGGCGCGGAGCGCCAGATTTTCCACGCGGGCACCGGTGGAAAACACGATCGGCAAGAACAGCGGCCGGGGGGGCGCAATTCCCTGCAACAGCCCCTTCACCATCTGCCGGGGAGTGAGATTCTCTGCCATGGATCAAGGCCGGAAGACGGGTCCCGTGGCCTTGGCGTCGGGCCAGGTGCCGTAGTAGAGCAACGCCTCCTTGGGCGGGCTCTTCTTGGTCCACTCCTGCTGGAAGTCGTCGTAGGATTTGCCGCGGGCCAGCCGGGCCTTTCGCTCCTCCTGGCGCTGCTGCTTGGTCTTCTCGATATTTACTTTGCGCCGCTCGGGATCATAGGCGATCTTGTAAATATTCTGTGCGGTCCAGTCCGAGATAATCTTTTTCTTCAGGTCGTCCATCACCGATTCCGGATCGCGTTCCAAGGGATCGCCATAGCCGGGCCCTCCGCCGCTGAAACCGAAGAGCAAGTCGCCCTCTTCATAGACCTTGGGAGTGCGGGCGATGAGCTCAAATTTCCAATCGCCATGAATGGTGGCCTTGTCGATGATCGTGCGGTGATCCATCTCAAGTTCGGGGTTGCCTTCCTTCATCTGTTTCAGCAGGTCGGCTTTCCGGATGCTAATTCCCGGAATAGGTGACGAAGCATATCCACCGAACAGAGGCTGGCCGATCGGCACTTTGCTCCCGTTCCCCATGCACATGGATACCATGTTGGGCATCTTGTGGATCATCCACTGTTGCACGGCGCCGGAGCCGCCACGATGCTGGCCGTGCCCGCAGGAATCCCGCCAGTGCTGGGAGAGCATGACCGACAAGGGCAGCTCGCTCTCGACCTGTTCGGAATCGGGCGCGCGGCCAAACGCGCACCAAGCAAAACCATAGGAATCCATCCCGTCGGTTTCGGAGCGCCCGCCCTGCCCCTGGGTATTCAAGGAGAAGGAAAGCACGTCGGAGACGGCCAAGTTCCACTGCGAAAGCCCCGCGCAGATCTGCGAGGTATGCTGACTGCCCGGCGCGGCGGCCACCTGGTGCCAGAGGTTTGCGCTGGAAAACACCATTTTGGCAAAGGCGTTGTGCGTCGCGTTGCGCGTCTGCATACCGATGAAGACGCAACAACTGGTCGCAGCCAGCTTATCCGGATTGAGAATGATCCCTTCCGGAAACTCGAAGTCGATGGGGGCAAAGGTGGAGCTGCAGATCGGGAGGTCATGGAAGATGTACTCATACATAAAATTGGCGATGTGCCCGACCACGGCCTGGGTGTGCACATTGTAGGACGAGGGATTTTCCGGCGACGTGCCCGTAAAATCAAAGGTGATTTTTTCGCCCTTTTTGGTGAGGGTGAGGAAACACGAGCGAACGAGCGCGGGCGTCCAGCCGATGGCGTCATTGAAGACCACGGCGCGGAACTTGCCGTCCGGAAGAGATTTAACCTTCTGGCGAGCGCCTGCTTCGGCGGTGTCCTGCATCTTGCGGATCAATCCCACCAGATAGTCCGGTCCGCGCTTTTCCACCAACTCGAGCAAGCGGACGCGGACGCGATCGGTGGTCGTGCAGCGGGCCCGGAGGTCGGAGATGAACATGGCGGGCGCACGGAGGCCATAGACGCCGTAGAATTCGAGAAAATCATTCCGCAGCTTGAAATTTTCGCCGATCTTGATGGGCGGAAGGTTCAGGCCTTCCTCGAAGCGGGACTTGGCGCTGACCGGCATGCCGCCGGGCTCGATGGCGCCCGTTTCGGTAGTATGCAAGGCGGCGGAAGCCCAGGCCAGCAGCTTGCCGTTGTGAAACACGGGCATCAAGGCCACCTGGTCCGGGTTGTGAATGCCGCCGTAGAGGGCGTCATTGGTGTACCAGATGTCACCGTCGTGAATCCCCGGATTTTCCGAGTAATAC
This sequence comes from Terriglobia bacterium, assembly GCA_020072785.1. Taxonomy (NCBI): domain Bacteria; kingdom Pseudomonadati; phylum Acidobacteriota; class Terriglobia; species Terriglobia bacterium. The sequence goes on from JAIQGG010000005.1 coordinate 87,296, forward strand.
TTGAGGATGAACTTGATGACGATGGGCTGAATGATAGCGTGCAGATAGGTGCCGCAGGAGGCGTTGATCAGGTCGCCGCCGGCGGTGAAAATGGCCACCATGGAGTCGCCGGACACGCCGAAATAGCTGCGCGAGGAACGGACGAAGATCTCCATGGCTTCGTCCAGGATGTCATTGGTGATCTGCACACCGATTTCGTAGTCGCCCTGACGGAGCTTCGCGGCGCACTCGATCTCGTGCGCCGTGGCGGGGGCGGGCTTCAGCCACTGGAGTTTTTCCGCTAATGTGGGTATGGGCATGGTTCTCCTTGCTCGCTCCGGGCAGTCTAGGCCTTCCGGTTTTCCAGAATTCCGAGACCCCGCTGATCCACAGAAAACTGCATCGAAGGCGGCACCACGAGCGTCGTGTATTCGCCTTCGACCACCGCAGGGCCTTCGATCACATTCCCGGAGCGCACCGACTCGTAAGCATAGATCGGCGTGGTCTTGAAGCCCTTAAAGTCGGTCCAATAGACCGGGCGCTCACCCTTGCGGGCGGCGCTGGGATCGTGGCCTTCCAGGCGCATGGTGGGCAATTCAACTTTCTTAGTCGGAACGATGGCCTTGAGGATAAAGCTCTCAATGAAGACACCACCCTCGGGGTTCACGACGAACGGGCTGAACGCTTCGCTGAACTCCTTTTCGAAAGCGTCGCAGATGGCGCGGACGTCCTCGACTCCCTGCAGGGACAGCCGGGGAGACAGCGTGCGTTTCACGTGGAACTGGCCGCCGTAAAGCATGTCCAGCTCGAGAACGAAGTGGGCATCCTCCGGATTGAGGCCGTCGGCCACGAGATCCCGCTTGGCCTGCTCGATGAGCATCTCGACCGCGCGGTTAAATCCCGCAAACTCACCGGCGAGTTTCTGGGTGCGAGGCTCCATCAGCGTAATTTTTTTCGACGCCTCGTAGACGTGCATGATGTCCATGGTGGACGAGCCGAAAGCGCAGAACACCGGAGAGAAGGAAAAGGTGACGGCCTTGGGCACATCGGCCATATATCCTTCCACATGCGTTGCGCCCGCGCCGCCACCGACGAAAAGAATGAATTCCTCCGGGCTGTAGCCGCGCAGGTGGACTTCTTTCATGATCGCCGAGGCCATGTTGCCGTTCACGATCTTGCGGATGATCTGGGCGCCCTGCTCGACATCGATGCCGAGAGGCTTGGCGATTTTTTCCCGGATCGCCTGGATGGAGCGCTCCTTGATGAGGCGCAGCTTCCCGCCGTAATAGAAATCGGGGTTGAGATAGCCGAGCACGACGTCGGCATCGGTGACCGTCGGCTCCGTGCCGCCGAGATTGAAGCAGGCCGGACCGGGCATGGAACCGGCGCTCTTCGGACCCACCTGCAACTGGTTCTGCAGCAGCTTGTTGAGCCAGGCAATGGAGCCGCCGCCGGCGCCGATGGAGAGGGTCTTGATCATGGTGATGCCGACCATCCAGCGATCGATGATGGGCCGGAAGTCGTAGCTGCGCACGCTGTCCTTGACGACGAGCCCAACGTCGAAGCTGGTGCCGCCCATGTCGGTCATGATGACGTTCTTGTAGCCCAGGGACTTGGCCACGTGATGGGCGCCCATGAGGCCGGACACGGGACCGCTGTTGAAGGTGCGGCTGGCGGCCGTGCGGAAGACCTCGGCGATGCCGCCGGAGCTCTGAATCATGAGCAGCGGCTTTTTATAGCCGCGGTCACGCAGCTTGTCCCACATCGCGGAGAGTTCGATCTGCATGGAGCGCTGCAGGTAGGCATCCAGGATCGCGGCCAGCGTGCGTTCGTACTCGCCGAGCTTGCCGACCACCTGGCCTCCCAGCACGACGGGAAGATAGCCGATGTGGAATTCCTTGTATTCGTCGCGGATGATCTCCTTGATGCGCTTCTCGTGGATGGGATTCAAAAAGCCCCAGAGAAGGGAGACCACGAAACCGCGTACGCCCTTGCTCACCAGAGAGCGAACCTTGGCACGAACGTCGTCCTCGTCGAGAGGCCGGATAATATTGCCGCGCGAGTCAATGCGCTCCTTCACGCCCACGATGAGGTCGCGGGGGATGAGGGGATCCGGTTTTTTCTGAACGGCCAGGTTTCTGCGCTCGGCCACCCGGGTTCCGTCGATCCACTGCGCGCCGCGGCCGATCAAGACCACGTCTTCGTGGCCTTCGGTGGTAATCAGGCCGAGGCGGGGCCCCTTCTTCTCGATCAGGCGATTCAACGCGATCGTCGTCGAGTAACGGATCATGTCGATCCCGGGAAGAAGCTCTTCGATTTTCAGGCCGAGAGCGGCCGCGCCCTCTTCGATGACTTTCGAAAAACAGACGGAAAGATCGTACGGCGTCGTGGGAACTTTTTTAATGAGGCTCTTACCCTCGTAGTTGAGGACCAGGTCCGTGAAGGTGCCGCCCACATCGATGTCGATGGAGTTCATTCGGAGACCTCGAGCCGTTGTTTGCGGATCTTGAATTCGCCGGTGCGCAGTCTTTCCTTCAAGCTGTCCAGATCGATTTCAATGTCCCGGGTGAGGGGATGTCCCGGAGGCAGGTATTCCGTCTCCACCTGCGTTCCACAGCCCGGACAGTACAGCTCCACAATTCGCACCCAAAGAGGGTCTGGCGAAAAATTGAAATCGCCGGAAACCAGAGGCGGATGAACCTCGCGGGGATCGCGGTCGTGAAGCAAGCAGCCTTTCTTGTAGTCCTCGCGGGCCGGGCCGAGCTCATAATTGCAGCGGTTACACAGCCACTTTTCCCGGTCGATATCCAGGTCGAGGTACTCGGTGACCCGGATGCGGCTTGGTTGTTCGGATGGCATTGCTCTCCCCTTGCTGGCTCTAAACTTTTCCGCGACGCAACAATTCTCTAGCGCCGGGTCAGCTTGGCATTTCCGTAATGATCCATGAGCAGCGTCCAGCCTTCGGGCACGAAATAGGTGCTGTTCGCGCCTTCCAGCACGGCGCATCCCTCGACGCGATTTCCGGGCTGCAAGTCTTCCCAGCGGTAGAGCTGTGCTTCCCCCCTGGCGCTGCCCCAGGCGACCTGCCGCCTGCCTTTGCCGGCGTGCGAAGAATCGGCGCCCTGCAGCGGCCTTTCAGCGAGCGACGGCTTGGGCATGGCCTTCTTGATCTGGACGCGCAGGAGATCGACGACAAACGCTTCCGTGCCGCCGCCAAGCGTTTTCTCCAAGAACGCTTTCAGCTGCTTGGTGCTCTGAAAAGCATCTGCCGGACAGGGCACGGCAACCGAGGGCCGCCCGTCGCGGGAGACTTCCAGCTCGATCATGTACTCAATTCCCTCCGGCTTGATGCCTTCTCCCAGGAGATCGCGCGTGCCCTCGGCCTTGCTGTCCAGGAGGGCACCGCTGAGACGCTGCAGCTCGCCGTCGCCGAGCGACATCAGATGCAGGGAGCGCTCGTAGACGTGGGAGATGTCCGAGACCGAGGAGCCAAAGGCGCTGAGGACGGGCCCCAGGTTGAAGAAGAAGACGTCCTTCAGCCCGGCCTGCTCCGCGACACCGCAGGCGATCAGGCCGCCGTTTCCGCCGTAGGCAAACAGGGTATGCCGGGAAAGATCCTGTTTCAGCTCGGCGCTGGCGTGCGCGATGGTTCCCGCGACAAGGGCGAAGGAACGTTCGATGATGGCGCGGGAGGCTTCTTCAACCGATTTCTGGAGGGGCTCGGCGACGCGCTGCTGAATGGTCTGGCGCGCCGTCTCCAGGCTGATGGGCTTGCTGCCACCGAGGAAGTAGTCCGGGTTGATCAGCCCGGCGGCGACGAAGGCATCCGTGAGCGTGGGCTGGTCGCCGCCCAAGCCATAGCAGGCGGGTCCCGGATAGGAGCCCATGCTTTCGGGCCCCAGGGAAATTTCCGGCGCCTGTCCTTTCGCGCCGGCTTTCACCACGCTGCCTCCACCCAGAGCAATCGAGCGCAGGTAGGGCAAGGAGATCTCTACGGGAATGCCGAAGAAATCCGACGGCTTGCGCAGCAGAGGCGTGGCATTGCGCAGGATGCTGACCTTGGCGGTGGTGCCGCCGACGTCCAGGGCCACAACTTCGTTCAATTTGTAGACCCTGGCCAGATGCGCGCTGCCGTGGATGCCCAGAATGGGGCCCGATTCGATGGTGTCGATGGCCTTGGTCTTGGCGATGCCGGAGACGCCGCCGTTGATGTGGCTGACGAGGAACGTTCCGGGATAGCGATGGACCTCGCGCAGATCATCCTCGGCTTTGAAGAGCGTAGCCGCCAGCGCACCGTGCGTATAGGCATTGATGAGGGCGCAGTAGGTGCGGGTCATGGCGTCGGAACTCTTGGAAATATCGCTGCCGGCCAGAACCGGGACGGAGCCGAGAAAATGGTCCGGGTACTGCTGGTCAACGATGCGCTTGACGCGGATTTCCTGTTCGGGACGGAGATGGGCGTCCTGGATGCTGACGCAGATGCGGCGCGCGCCGCTTTCGAGCAGGGTGCGCACGGCGTTCATGATCTCCGTCTCGCTGCTGTCGCCATCTATTCCGGTGATGTCGCGCTCGGAAAGAATGCGGCCGAGGACGATGCTGCGCGGCTCCTTGCTGTACAAATCTTTTTCGTGGCCGCGCGAGATAAGCAGGCCGATGCGCGGCCCGCGCAATTCCGCGAGAACATTGGAGGTGATGGTCGTGGACCAGCGAATGAGGTCGACGCTTTCCAGGAACAGATCCACGTCAGTGTAGCCCAGTTGCGCGGCGCCCTGCGTCAGGCAGTCGAACAGGCAGATGGTCAGGTCGTGCGGGGTGGTGTCCACCTTGGAACAGACGACCTTCTGGCCGTCGCTAAAAATCCCGTCGGTTAACGTTCCGCCGATATCAATGTCTACGGTCAGCACTGGGCCCTCAGGACTGCGATGATTTGACTGCCGCCAGAAAGTCTTGCGACTGCATCGTCCAACCAAAAAAATTCTCGACGTTGAAAACCGTGGCCTCCTGAAGGGCCGGCGGCCCGGCCTGCATGGCTCCGTCGGCAATCAGTATCGGCCAGTAATCCAGGAAGTAGGCATGGCGCAGCGTGGATTCCACGCAGACGTTGGTGGCGATGCCGGTGATGAACAGATACTGGATGCCGCGCATGCGCAACTGGGAATCCAGCGTCGTCCCCTGGAATCCGCTGTAGCGGGTCTTCACCACCACGAGATCTTCCGGCTGCGGCTGCAGTTCATCCACAATGGCAAAGTCCCAGGTCCCTTCGGTCAGCAGCTTCCCTTTCAGCTCCGGCCTGCAGTTCATGAGATGCATGGCCAGTTCCTTGTGCCAATTGGGGGAAGCCGGCCCGCCGCTGTTGCTGAGATCGGGCTTGTAACCCATTTGCAGGTGCACCACGGGAAGACCCGCGCGGCGCGAGGCATCCAGCATACCGCAAATCGTGCGCACCACCTGCGCGGCTCCGGAAATATCCACCCCGGCGATATCCAGCATTCCACCCTTGGCGGCGAAGGCATTCTGCATGTCCACGACGACGACGGCCGTCTTCCGGAGATCTACCTCCAGCGGCTGCGGCTTGGCTTTCAGCATTGCCATGGATGGGCCTCGACTTTTCTCTTACTTCTCGTAGAGCTTCTTGATCAGCTGGCCTTTCATCTCAAACCGGGGCAGCGTCCCCGGGGACACAAGCTGCACGGCCGCGGAAACGGAGAGCACGGCCTTGATCTTTTCCTCGATTTTCTTCTGCAGCGCGGGCAGGTCCTGCGTGCCACTCCCATATTCCGCCGCCACCTTCAACGGCGGCTTCACGCCCGGCCCGGGTTCATCCAGCAGGATCTGCACTTCTCCCGTGGTCTGCGGATAGAAGCTGGAGACGACATCGCGCACCGCCGAGGGGAAGATATTGACGCCCAGAACGATGAGCATATCGTCGGTGCGGCCGATGCAGCGCATCTTAAATCCGGTTCGTCCGCACTTGCAGGAGGTAGCCAGAATGGAGACACGGTCCCGCGTGCGGAACCTCAGCAGGGGAACGCATTCGCGATCCAGGCTGGTGTAGACAAGCTCTCCGGAAACCCCGGTTTCGATGGGCAGCACTTCCCCGCTCTCAGGGTCGATGATCTCGATGTACACGTACTCGTACCCGTTGTAGTGCATGCCGGACTGCTCCCGGCATTCGGCGAAGATGATGGGGGCCATATCGGCGTTGCCCAGGCCTTCGGTCACGCGCGCGCCCCATTCTTCGGTCATCTTGGCACGAACCGAAGGGATGCCGGCGCCGGGCTCCGCGCCGCAGACCAGCTTGGCGATGGCCAGTTCCCGCGGATCCATCTTGGCCTCGCGGCGCACGTAATCGGCCAGGTAGATGGCATAGGACGGCGTGCAATGGATGGCGTTGGCGCGCAGCGCTTTCGCGTATAACACGACCTTTTCGGAGGCGCCGGTGCCCACGGGAACGAAGGCCGCGCCGATCATCTCCATGGCGTCCTTCGAGGGCAAGCCGCCGGCGAACATCGTCAGGCCCGCAGCGTGAATCACGATGTCAGAAGGCCGGATGCCCTGGGCGTAAAACGACCGCGCGGTGACATGCGTCCAGACCTGGGCGTCCCTGCGGGTGACGCCGACAAAGCTGGGGCGTCCCGTGGTGCCGGTGGAGGCGTGCAGGCGGATGACATCCGCCATGTCCGCGGCCATGTGGCTCCCCAGCGGCGGGCAGGCGGCCTGGCTTTCGCGCAACTCTTCCTTAGTGGTGAAAGGAAAGCGCGCCAGATCCCCGAGGGTGCGAAAGTCCTCGCGGCGAATCCGGGCGGCGGCGAATTTGTCGCGGTAAAAGGGCGACCGGGCATACAGATAGTCGAGTTGCTTGGCGAGTTTGATCTCCTGCAGGAGGCGCAAGGTTGCAGGGGTCATCGTTTCGATTTCCAGATCGAGATATTCGTCTGTTCTCATCGTGTGCACCGTGCCCTGCGCGCTTCCGTTCTGCATCCGAAGCGGGGCCTTCCGGCTAATCCCTTCCAGCCTCCAGAATCTTTTCCGCCAGGCCCTGCGGATTCGTGAACATCACTTCGTGGCTTCCGGCCATTTGCACGAGGCGGCAGAGGCCCAGGCGGCCGGACATCCGCGGATGCCATCCCCATTCGCCGGGGGGCAGGGCGATGTCTTCCGTGCAATTGAGGAAACTTCTGGGAATCTCCAGGGAGTAGAACTTCTTCAAGTCGAGTTTGTCCGCGAAAGGCTGAAAGGGCTCGGGAGAGAGCCTCGCGTAGGCCGCTTTCGCCAGCCCCAGATCGGCGTCATTGATGAAGGCCTCGCGCCAGACGGGAAACGGCGGCATCACCGTGTTGTCCCCGGATTGCTTTGCCAACCGGGAAAACAAAGCGACGTATTCCGGGGGGATTTCGTCCAGCAGGCTCAGGCCATCGCGGATGACGAAAGCGTTTTGATAGACCAGCCGACGGATGCTGCCGGGAATCGCTTCGGCGGCCTTGGAAATGAGCGTGCCGCCAAAGCTGTGGCCCACGAGGATAATATCGGAGAGAGAAATTCCGGTGATGAACTCTACCAGCGAGCGCACGCAATCCGCGTGGGAGACATTCTTGCGGGCGCCTTTGCCGTGACCCGCCACGGTAGGGGCGAATACCTTGTGGCCCTTGCTTTCCAGATGCCGAACGACCGCGTCCCAAGCCGATCCGTCATGCCAGGAGCCATGCACTAAGACGAAGACCGCCATACCAGCTTCCCCTGAGTATCGTGCGCTGCCAAATTACGCGAAGCTTGAATTCGCAGCCCAGGAGCAGCTATGGGCCCGCCTGCTTTGAATCCTGCAACAAACTTATCGGCAGAATCTGCGGCCGCCGCAGTCGCTCAGTTTCAAGTTACGTCCGGCAGGGCGGAACCGAGAATCCTGCCTCGGCGCCGCCCTGCGGACGAAGAACTAGAAGGAATACTTGAGCGAGATCTGGAGCTGCCGCGGGTTGAACATGGTCCTCGCCGAGCCGAAGCTCGGATTCGGGACCGGCGGCCCGAACAACGGGCATGAGCCAAAGAACGACCCCGGGTCCGACTGAATCTGCAGCGAGGTGGCGTCCTTATAGTTAACCGGCACCTGGCCGTTGCAGAAGTCGTAGGTGCCGTACACGGAGGTAACCTCGTTCACGTTGGGGCGGTTGAAGGCGTTGAAGGCATCCACGGCCAACTCAATCTTCTGCCGCTCGCCGAACTTGAAAGACCGCGAGACGCGCAGATCCACGGTCCGCAGAGGGTCGCCCCAATAGGCATTGCGGGCCGAGAGACCGGCGCGATCGGTGACCGGGTTAGTGTCGTTATTGGCGTCAAATCCCACGAACATGGTGAACGGACGAGCGCCCTGAACGGTGATGATGCCGCTGAACTCGAAATCACGCCAGGCGATGTTCGTTTCCTTGGTTTTGGGGGTCGCCGCCACGAAGTTGGCTACAAAGCGGTGCCGCACGTCCTGGTTGGAGTTGGCCCGTTCCAAATTTCTCCTGTAGAGATCCTCCGGGGTGCTGACGAACGTGGTGAACGTGCCGTCATCCAGAGTCTTGGAGAAAGTGTAATTGGCGTTGAGCCGGAAATACTGCCCCACCTTCTCGGTCGCGGAGAACGTCACGCCGTGATAGACGCTATTGCCGCTGTTGTCGGTGTAATAGAGCAGGCCGACCGGCATCAGAACGCTCTGGAAATAGCTCTTGCCGCCGGGGAAATCCGGAGGCGGCGCCGCGTAATTCTCAAATGCATTAGATCCGCATTCATACCAGCCGGTAGTGGCGGCAGGCGTCACGCCAGCAGTTGTGGATACTGGGCAGACATTCAGATTCTCCGCGCGAACCTGATGGTGCGCGGAGACGAAGAGATAGCCGACGTTGACCACCAGCCCCTTGCCGATTTCGCGGTCAATTTCCAGACTGCCCTGCTCGGAGTAAGGCATCTTGCTCTTGGTTTCAACGGTTCCGTCACCTACTGTGGAGAACTCCGGTTTCGTGACGTCGGTGACAAGCTGGACGGGCAGATAGGTGCCATTTACGAGCAAATCCTTCGCTGTTGCCGCGGGATCCCAGCCCACGCCGGGGACGAAGGCCATCTGGTTCAGGGCGTACGTAGCGTTGTAACCGCCTTGACGGATGCCAGGCAGCGCATAGTCGGCGCCTGTGCAGTTCGGAGTGCTCACCACACAGACGAAAGTTGTGGGGCGCTGGGGCCGGGTCACAAAGAAAAATGACTTGTTGTAACGGTCGAAGAAGAGACCGAAGCCGGCACGAATGACGGTGTGCCTGTCGGGAGAATAGGCGAGGCCGACTCTGGGCTGAAAGGCCTTGTAATAGTGATTGACTACATCACTGATTCCAGGCTCAAAATCCCAGCGCATCCCGTAATTCAGAGTGAACTTGGGAGTGACGCGCCACTGGTCCTGCGCGAAAAGCCCCAAATAGCCGTGGGTCATATCCGAAAAATAGTTCGGAGTTTCATTGGGCAGATAGGCGTTGTCCCAGTTCAGCGGCAATGGAAATGGCGGAGCAGTGGCCGCGGTGCCATCCACGACAGAGTTGTCAGCCGTTCCGAGCGGAGAGGGCCAGAAAGCGACCGGTACGCCATTCATGGCTGGTGGGAGAGGACAGGTATCGCCGGGGTTTGGCGAAAGCGCCAAGCTGCCACCGGAAACGTAGTTGGCGAAGATCACCAGACAGTTGATGCTGGGCAGAACGATGCGCATGGGGGAAAAACCGGGCCAGATGATGTGATCGTTGACATGGTTATAGTCCACGCCGAATTTGGCCAGGTGCGAGCCCTTTACCCAGGAGACGGAGTCCGCAATCTGAAAGCGGCTCTCGTAGGTGGCATCGAAAACGCCGAAGTTGTGGCCCATGAGGAGAGAGTTTGGCAAGTCCAGATTGGGCTGGCCGGTGACTCCGGGGAAGGTGGAGTGGCGCCGCGCATACTGCACAAGAGCGCTGTTCATCAGGGTGGGGCTGAACTGGGAGGTGACGATGCCCACCAGGGACTGATCGCGTAAGAAGTTATTATGGGCGCTGCTGGGCGCACCGATGCCGCCGCCGTCCAGGGTATCACCCATCAACACGTTCAAGCTGCGGCCATCCTCGATGCTGTAGCGGAGGGCCAGGCGATGATCCTTGTTGATTTCATGGTCGAGTTTGATGAACCCTTTATCGGTATCCTGGGTCTTCAGGTTGCCGGTGTGCTCGTCGAATTGGCCCGGCGCGCCCCCAAATAGTTCCGCCTTGGCAGCATTGATCAATGCCAAGTTGGCCATCAATACCGGAGACTGAACCGGAGCTTCCGCGCGGCGCTGCCCTTCGTAGTTCATGAAGAAGAAGGTCTTGTCCTTCCGGAGGGGCCCGCCGAGGGTGCCGCCAAACTGGTTCTGCCGCAGGGTGTTCGGCAGTGGAGAGGGCTGCAACATGGCGCGCGCGTTTACGGCGTCATTTTCCAGGTAGTCGTAGAGCGAGCCGTGCAGGTCGTTGGTGCCGGATTTGGTGATGATGTTGACGATGCCGCCCATGGCCCGGCCCTGTTCCGCACCGAAGCCGTTATTGACCACGCGGAATTCGCTGACCGCTTCCTGGGAGGGCGTGGCGCGCTGCGAGCCGGTGGCGCTATTGATGGTGTCCGCGCCGTCCACGGTGACCATGTTGCTCAAGTCGCGCATACCACCAAAGGAGATGCGCGTGACTTCCGCCTCCGTGATGGTGGACTGCAAGCTGGTGCGTCCCGTGGTCACGCCGGGGGTCAGAAGGGCGAAGTCGGTAAACAGACGGCCGCTGATGGGCAGCGACCCGATTTGCTTGGAGTCAATGACCTGGCTGACTTCGGTGCGGCTGGGCTCGACGGGCGGAATCTCCGTGGTCACTTCGACCTTCTGGCCGACCGTAGCGACCTTCAGGTCGATGTCAATCGTGGCCACCTGGCCGACGCTGAGGACGATGCCGGTATGCGTGGACTTGGAGAAGCCCGTGGCGTCCACCGTCATTTCGTAACGCCCTGGGGCGACGTTGGGCACCAGATACGTGCCATTGTCGATGGAGACGGTCGTATAAGTGCGGTTGGTGTCCACTTCGCGCAGGGTGATGGATGCCTTGGCGACAGAGCCGCCGCTTTCGTCGCGCACGATGCCGTTCAACTGCGCGCTACCGCTGACTTGTGCGGATGCGGCATGCACACCCGCGAACAGAATCAAGACCGCCAGAACAACCAGCAAGCTCCCCCGTACCCTCATGAGTGACTCCTTTTGTTGGGGCGCAATTGCGCTCCCCTGTCTCAAAGACACAGCGCACCGGTAGTTTCACCAAAATGTGATGTCGGTCATATCTTCAGTAGCAGTTCTTTGTCAAGCCAATAATCGAGCGGCTGTGCGAATATCGCCAGATTGCTATTCGAATCCGCCAAGGCCGCGTTTTCCTAGAAATGGCCCCTACAAGGCTTTCCAGCGATCCGGATGGCTGCGCGCAACTCACAATGCCATCGAGGGCGCGCAGGAGAGTTCCTGGAGTTCTGCGGCCTGCTTTCTGTGCGCAACCCTGAGAATCGTCTATATGCGTGACCGCGAAGCGGTCAACGGTAGGTGTGACCGCGAAGCGGTCAACTGCGCTGCATTGCAAAACGAAGGGGTGGCGCTTGACATTGCGCACACAAGACGATAAGGAAACTCATCGCTTCTGCAAAGCGGCGGTCCGGGAGGGACGCGCGCGCGCCTCCGGGACGCCCCAGGCAATCCAGCGGTCAGGAGAACACATGGCTCAGAGAAAAATTTCCATCGTCGCGGCCGCTCTCGCTCTTGGGGTGGGAGCGGGATTCGCTGCACCTGGGTTTCACCGTGCCGGCAACACCAAGCCCGGAACAGCCGCGCAGCGCGGCGGCGTGAACGGCGCGCGCATCCGCAACGCCGACCAGGAGCCGGGAAACTGGATGAGCCATGGCCGGACCTACAGCGAACAGCGCTTCAGCCCGCTCAAGCTGATCAACGACCGGAACATCGGCCGGCTGGGGCTGGCGTGGTACTACGATTTGGACACGCGGCGCGGCCAGGAGGCCACACCGCTGGTCGTCGACGGCGTGATGTACTTCACGACGGCCTGGAGCAAAGTCGTGGCGCTGGAGGCTGCGACCGGCAAGCGGCTGTGGACTTACGATCCGAAGGTGCCCCCGGAATGGGCCATCAACGCCTGCTGCGACGTGGTCAATCGCGGCGTGGCCATCTGGGGCAACAAAGTCTACGTAGGAACGCTGGACGGCCGGCTGGTGGCGCTGGAGGCCGCCACGGGCAAACCGGTGTGGGAGAAGCTCACCATCGACCCCAAGTTCCGCTATACCATCACCGGCGCACCGCGGGTAGTCAAAGGCAAAGTGCTGATCGGCAACGGCGGCGCAGAGATGGGCGTGCGCGGCTACGTCTCCGCCTACGATGCGGAGACCGGCAAGCTGGTCTGGCGCTTCTACACCGTGCCCGGGGATCCCTCCAAGCCGTTCGAAAGTCCCATCCTGGAAAAAGCGGCGAAGACGTGGAGCGGCGAGTGGTGGAAGTACGGCGGCGGGGGCACCGTCTGGGATTCCATCGTCTACGACCCCGACGCCGATCTGGTCTACATCGGGGTCGGCAACGGCAGCCCGTGGGACCGGAGAGTGCGCAGCCCGCAAGGCGGAGACAATCTGTTCCTGGCTTCGATCGTGGCGCTCAAGCCGGACACCGGGGAGTACGTCTGGCATTACCAAGAATCCCCCGGCGACAGTTGGGATTACACCTCCTCGCAGCAGATCATGGTGGCGGATCTGCCTATCGGCGGCCAGGTACGCAAGGTTCTCCTGCACGCGCCGAAGAACGGTTTTTTTTATGTGCTCGACCGCAAGACCGGCGAACTGATCTCCGCGGCGCCCTACACCAAAATCAACTGGGCCACCGGCGTGGACATGAAAACGGGCCGCCCCATCGAAACGCCCATTGCACGTTACCCGGGCAGCGACCCCGCGCCGATCATCCCCGGACCGGGAGGCGCACACAATTGGCAGCCCATGTCCTACAGCCCGCTCACCGGCCTGGTCTACATCCCGGAGCAGGACACCGGCTTCAAATACAAATCGGTTGACCGCTTCGAGCCGAAGACACTGGGATTCAATACCGCCACCGATACCGTGGCTGCCGCGCTGCCCCAGGAACCAAACATCAAGAAGGCGATCCTGGCGAGCGTCAAGGGACATCTCCTGGCCTGGGACCCGGTGCGCCAGAAACAGGTGTGGGAAGTCGAGCGGCCCGGCGCCTGGAACGGGGGCACCCTGGCAACGGCCGGGAATCTCGTATTCCAAGGCACGGCGGGCGGGAACTTCGAAGCCTACCGCGCGGACACCGGCGAAAAGCTCTGGTCGGCGCCCGCACAGACGGGCGTGATGGCTGGACCTGTGACGTACACGGTCAAAGGAAAACAGTACGTAGCCGTCCTGGCAGGTTGGGGAGGCGCGATACCGCTGATCGCGGGCGAGGTTGCGTTGCAGTCCGGCAAGGTATCGAACACCGGCCGCCTGCTGGTCTTCAAGCTGGGCGGCAAGGCCAGCCTGCCGGCGGTGCATATGGAGCAGCCCGTCCTGCATCCGCCCGCGTCCACCGCCACGCCCGCCACCATTCAGAAGGGAGAGCAGCTGTTCCAAGGTTACTGCTCCAACTGCCATGGCGATGTCGCGGTGAGCGGCGGCGTCCTGCCCGACCTGCGATACTCCGGCATGCTGGACGATGACATGTGGTACAGCATCGTGCTCGGCGGGATGCTCAAGCAAGCAGGCATGGTCTCCTTCGCCAAGGAACTTTCCCGCGAAGATGCCGCGACCATCCGCGCCTACGTGATTTTCCGGGCGAATCAGAGTCTGGCGGAGACCAAATGAAGCTTCATTTGCGGCCGGCGTTCAGTTTGCTGGGGGGAGGTTCCGGCGGCGGAGTGGCGGGTGTTGCGGTTGCGGAAGCAGAATGCGTTGCCGCCAGAGTTTCCGCGGTGATCAGGCGCACGGGCGCGAGCGACGGCAGGGGCATTTTCCCCGGGCGGCTGTCGCGGTTCAGGAAGTAGTTGATCCAGGAACTCGTCTTGCTTAGAGCCCGATTGGGGGGAGGAATATAGGTGCGCAAATCGTCCACGCGGTTTGCCGCCTTGGCACGGTCGTAGACCGCCACCCAGATGCACGGTTGCTCGACGACCTCGCACGTGCCATTCAGCGTGCCGCCGCAGGGACCATTGCGCATACCCTTCGGGCAGGTCTGCGGACAAACGTACTCCATGTGTCCCAAGACGCAGTTGCCGCAGGCCTGGCAGCCAAACAGGGGCGACTTGATGGCGAACTCGAGGCGCTCGAGACCCCGGGCCGCGACCTTGCTTCCATCCACCCAGCGCAGTAGCGCGCTGAGAAAGCCGCGGAGCTTCCCTTCCTTGTTCACCGGAAAGAGGCGCCCCATGGTGTCCAGAAGGCGCGGAATAAGCCCCAGGCCTCTTGCCGGACTGGGCTGCGAATCGTAGAAGTAGAATCCGCCCTTGGGCGCGTAGGCAAACTCCTCCGCAAACTCCTCCCACCTCACGGACAAGGCTTCGGAGCGCCGAATCATCCAGCGCACATGATCGGCCCTATGGTTTCCGCCCAGATAGGCACCGGCATATCCGAGGCCACGGAGAATCGCTATCATGCGGGCCGCGCGTTCGAGGCGTGCCGCCAACCCTGCATCCGCCGCTTGCGTCTCGGAACGGATTTTCTCCAGCAGTTCGGGAGAGACCCAGCAGCCGGGAGGTTCTCCCTTGGCCATCTTTTCTGCCGCCTTGCCACTCAGAACATAGACATTGCCGAAGATGGGCGTGCGGATGCCACGTTCCTCCAGGTACCGCTTCAGCTCCCGGAACTTCCGGACGTCATAGCCGAGCTGGGTCACCGCATAATCGGCACCGGCGGCGATTTTTTTCGTCAGCTTCAAGTACTGATAAGCGCAGTCAGCCTCGGAGTACTTGAACGGGGAGACCGCCGCACCAATCCAAAATGCCATACCGCTCTGGCGAAGTTCCTGAAGCAAGGAAATAAGCTGGACGGAATCCAGATCGAAGACCGGCGGGGCACTCTGCGGGCCGGACGCTTTTGGATAATCGCCGGTCAGAGCCAGGACATTTTCGAGGCCCAGCGCGTGCAGATCTTCGAGGGTGTTGCGAATCGCGGCACGATTCCGGCTGACACAGGTGATGTGTATGTTGGGGGTGAGACCGCGTGCGCGCGCGGCGGTGCCGACGCGGATGGGATCGTGTCCCAGAGCGCCGCCGGCATAGCTGGTGATGCTGCCGGCCACCACACCAGGCACCCGCGCCAGTTGCGAGGCGACATCGAGCAGCCGGGCTTCGCGCGTCAGGCGGCTCGCCACCAGTTCCACGACATAGCAGAATCGGCCGGCGGTCAGGGCTTCCCGCAACGGATTCGGCAACTCCATCTCAGTGTCCCAATTCTTTGCGCACCAGCCGCGTCCCCTCGACCATGGCAGAAAGCTTGGCAAAGGCGACATCCCGCGGCAGGTGGAAGCAGCCACAGTCGGGAAGCACGAAGAGGCGCTCCGCCGGCACAACTTCCAGCGCCTTGCGAATGCGCTCGGCCACGAGTTCCGGTGTCTCCACAGCCTGGGTTTTCACGTCGATCACGCCCACACCCAGCTCAAAGGGACAGGCGAACTCCCGGAAGAGATCCATGTCCTCTCCGCCGCGCCGCGCGAATTCCAGTGTCAACTGCTGCACCTTGGCATCCAGAATCCCCGGAAATAAGTAGCGGTAGCTTCCCTCCCAGGAAGGTTTTCCATAGCGGTTGCCGTAGCAGATGTGCACGGCAATCTTGGCGTCCACTCCCTCCACCAGGGCGTTCAAGGCCTTCACGCCCCAGGACAGATCTGCGGGAAATCCGGAATAGTACGGCTCGTCGATCTGGATGAACCGCGCGCCGGCCTTGACCAGCTCTTTCAGTTCCGGATTCATCACCCGGGCAATGTCCATGGCAAAGGCTTCTTCGCTGGGATAGAACTCATTGCGGATGCGCTTGGTCAGCGAATGCGGCCCGGTGATGCAAATCTTGGTTTCCCGGTCGGTACAGGCGCGCAGGAAACGGAAATCGTCCACCAGGCCCAAAGGGGCCATGGGGAGAGTGCCGCGAACGGCGCTGTCGTAGAAATCGTAATAGAACTTTTTGGAGGAACGGTCAATCTGGACGCCGGGAAGCCGTTCGACAAAGTAGTCGATCATATTGTCGCGGCGGAGTTCCCCGTCGGTCAGAATATCCACGCCGGCCAGTTCCTGGTCCTTGACAGCGGCCTTGACCGCCGTGTCGTGGATCTCGTCCAGATCGTGGCGGCTGATGCGCCGGGCGAAATACTCGGTCTTGAGCCGCTCCAGCCAGCCGGGCATGGAGTAGCTGCCAACCACCGTCGTAGGAAGAATCGGAAGACTCATGGCCATTACTCCCGTTGCGTCGTGTAAAGGATGGAAGTGCGTGATCCCTTGCGGTAGTGAAACGGCGCGAAGTGCACGTCGTAACCGGCCCGCTCGCCGACCGCGCGCAGCAAAACACCATTCACCCAGGTCACGATCGACCCATCCAGCTTGCCCGGGCCGTGGAAGCCCAGCCGGTATTCGTCGAGGTCGGTGACGAAAATATCCTGCACCTGAAGGTAGGCGCGCGGGTACAGCAATGGAAGAGTATTCCGAAAACTCTCCAGCGCCCCGGAACTCAGGTGGAAGCGAAGATCACTCGGCGCGTCCCGCAGGAGATCTTCCAGATGCGACACATCCAGCCCACCCGGCAGAAAATCGTCAGGAAGCTCTTCGAGGGCCACCAGATTTTCTTCCAGGCGCAGCGTTTTCCAAACTTCCTGCCAAAAGGCCACACCGCGGGAACGCTCGGGGAAATAGTCCGGCCCACCCTCGAGCAAACGGCGCACCGCCCGCGCAATTTCCCCGACGGGCAGGGCGAAGGCCTGAGCAATCCGGCGGGCTTCGGCGACGGGAAGATAGGAACGCACCTGCACGGCATAGAGACGGCCGTCGCGGCGGACGAGCTCGTCGCTGGGAAGGTTGTCGTAAACATTGGTCAAGTGCACGTGAAGGATTTTGTGGCGGAGGAAGGAGAGCGTGTTGAGGGGATTGAAGGCGTCCAGGACGACAAAGCTGCACAGATCGATGTGCTTCTGCACGGCCGCCCGGGAACGCTCGAGGGTGGCCGGGGAATAGTCGCCAAGAATAAATTTCAGGCGGGGATAATAGCGGGTGCCGCGCTCCTGATCCAGCGCGCGGAAGCGATCGAGCCATAGAGCGGCGCGCGTGCCCATGCCCACGCCGATTTCCAGAACAAAAATTTCCGCAGGAAGCTGCTTCTTGCTTTCCATATCGCGCAACAGCGTCCAAAAATCCGCCACGCAGTCCGCTACGGCTGCGGGATGGTTGGCGTCCGATTTGCCCCCCGGGAGCGCCAGTTCATAACTTCGGCCCGTGGCTTGCTCCCAGTCCACCAGACGGTGCCAATAGAGCCGGTTGAACTCCCAGGCAATGCTGGAGCAAAAGGAGGTGAACTCTTCGAGGGCCAGCCGATCCGCCTGCGGCGCAGGATCCGCAGTCGCACGGGCCATGGTCCGCAGGATCTCCTCCCGCAGCACCCCCGGCACCACCTGGCGGGTGTCCACGTGCACTTCCAGCAGCGGCAGGCCCGCCACGCGCTCCTTGCGGCCCTGCGTGACCATCACGGCTTCGCGAAAGTTCTGGCGATATTGAATCCAGTCCAGATGGACCCGGAGGTGCGCAAACTGGGCTTGCTCGAGGTGCCCCTCTTCGAGCAGGGAATAAAACGTTTCGATCACATCCTGCGCCGCGGCCGTTACCGGAGCGCGTTGCAAATGATTCAGTTGCAGGATCATATCGTTTCGTTCATGCCAGAATGGACCTTACACAGAGAGAGATTTCGCACCAGCCGCCTGCGGCGACTTCCTGGACTGACCGGCGCAAAGAGTTTCTCAACACACTTTTCAGCGCTAGACCGCGGCGGCCTGCCGGACCATCGTCGCCTTAACCGCCCGGACGATTTTGTCTTCGTCCGGCAGCACGTACTTTTCCAGCGGCTCGCTGTAGGGGATCGAGGTATCCAGCGCCGTCACCATCTTGACCGGCGCCTTCAGGTATTGGAAGCCGTGCTCGGCGACCTCGCCGGCAATGATCACGGCGACGGAAGCATGACGGGGGGCCTGATCGGCGAGCACCAGCCGCCCGGTCTTCTTCACCGAGGCCACGATGGTCTGCACATCGAGGGGCGCGATGGTCCGGGGATCGATCACTTCGACGCCAATGCCCTCCTTGGCGAGAACTTCCGCAGCCGCAAGCGACTTCTTCACCATCCATCCCGTGGCCACCAGCGTTACATCGCTCCCGGCCCGCTTCACGTCCGCTACGCCGAACGGGATCACGTAATCCCCGTCGGGCACTTCACCCCTGTCCAGGGTCAGCATGTAGTGATGCAGATACACGACCGGGTTATCGTCGCGGATGGCGGCGGCCATGAGCCCCTTGGCGTCCGCGGCCGTCGAAGGCAGAACCACCTTCAAACCGGGAATTCCCATCATCGTGTGGTAGATGCAATTGGAGTGCTGGCCCGCCCAGCCCGCGGCAAACCCGTAACCCGCCTTGAAAACGAGCGGCACCTTCGCTTGCCCCCCGGACATGTAGCGAAGCCGCGGCGCTTCGTTGAGCGCCTGATCCATGGCCACCAGCATGAACTCGCTCATCCACAGCTCGACCACCGGGCGCAGCCCGGTCATGGCCGCGCCCACCGCGATGCCCATCTCCGCCGTCTCCGAAATGGGGGTGATGCGCACGCGATTCTTGCCGAACAACCGGACCATGTGATCTTTCTCGGTCATCCCCAGATTCTGGCCATAGAAAATAACGTTGCCATCGCGCTTCATCTCTTCCACGATGGCCGTGGCGATGGCTTCCCCGTACATCATTTCGCGCGGCATAAGCTGTCCCCCCTTCTAGGCGTACACGTACTTGGTCGCTTCTTCGGGCGCCGGGAACGGGCTGGCCAGCGCAAACTTCACGGCCTCTTCCATCTCCGCGCGAACGGTCTCTTCGATGTGCTTATTTTCGGTCTCGGACAAAACGCCGCTGCCCATCAGCTTGGTCCGGAACTGCAAGATGGGATCCTTGGCCTTCGCCGCGGCGTACTCGTCCCTCTTGCCGTAGGTTTCGATGGCTTCATGCTCCGGAAACTGCGTGGGCACCGGAGGCACGGTGATGGCATTGCCATGCGCGCTGAAGCGGTAGAATTTCGATTCGATCAGGCTCGGTCCCCGGCCCGCACGCGCCCGCTCTGAGGCCTTCCCCACCTCTTCATACACCTTGAGGACGTCGTTTCCGTCCACCGTGACGCCAGGAATGCTGAAGGCCTTGGCCTTCTGGGACAGCGGGTCCCCGGCGATATGGTTGGCGTCCTCGAGGCTGACGTGGGTGTACACCTGATACTCGTTGTTCTCGAGAACGTAAACGATCGGCAATTTCCAGACCGCGGCCATGTTCAACGATTCGTAGAACGCTCCTTGCTTGCTCGAACCGTCGCCGAAGAAGCAGTAGATGACCTGGCCGGTGTTCTTCACCTGCGCCGTCAATGCGGCGCCGGTGGCATGGGCGATGGCCTGGCCGATGATCCCCGAGGTGCCGGGAAAATGGTGCGCGGGGTCGGCGAGATGCATGGAGCCGCCAAAGCCCTGGCACAGGCCGTCTTTCCGCCCGTAGATCTCCGCCATCATTTTTTTCGTGGAAGTGCCGAGCACGATGGGATACCCGTGGCAGCGGTAGCTGGGCATGGCCAGGTCGTTCTCGCTGCGGGTCGCCAGGGCCCCGACGATGGAAGCTTCCGCGCCGTCGCCGAGATGCGTGTGGCCGCGTATCACTCCCGGGTGCTCGACGAAGGTGCGCTTGATGCGCTCCTCGAACTCGCGGATACGCAGCATCTGCGTATACATCCAGAGCAGCCGGTCTTTTGCAAGATCTTCTTTTTTCTGCATCGCTGGCTCCTTCCAACTTCAGGACTGCGGTATGGCCTCGCCCGGCGCGCCGATGTGGCAGAGCAGGTCCCCCACGGGCACTTCCGCGTCTTCCCGCGCAACGATCGTCAGCAGCACGCCCCCCACCGGAGCATCCAGCTCGTAATTCACCTTGTCCGTCTGCAACTCCACCAGGGGCTCGCCTTGCTTCACCGTCTCCCCTTCCTGCTTGAGCCACTTAACCACGCTGACTTTCGTGGTGGGGATCCCTCCGGTCTTCGGTACTCTAAGCGCGGTTACCATGGCCATCCTCCCGCCGCGGTCGCGAGCTTAGCCCTTGCCCGCAGCCCCTCATTTCGTACAATCCTGACTGCCTCTCGCCTTCGCGAAAAACAAATGATCAAAAATGGGGCAGAGCGCCTAGTTAACGCAATTCCCGCACCGTGTCAACTCAAGCGCATTCCCGGCACTGCCGCAAAAATATTCGCAGGGCCGGTAATCGCCCAGCGTCAGGCATCCAGCTTCGCTTTCAGCAGGCCGTAGCTCTCGAGAGCCTTCAGCAGCTCGCGATGTCCCAAGGCCGCGCACGGCGAGGCGTAACCCACCTTGCGCGGCGCATTGTGCGCCAGGGTGTGGGCCGCGTAGGCCTGCACCAGTCCGGTCTGGCGGTAGGCGCAGGTCCCGTACATGACGCACTGTGCCCACGCCGTGGTGCCTCGCCCGTAAACCACGTCGATGGTGCGGTGCTCGCGCATGTTCTCGCGCGGCGGAGTGCCGCCTTGCACGGAATTCGCCATCTCCGCCAGTTTCCGCTCTTGCTCCTGTTTCGGCAACGGCCGGATATTCTCCTCGAAATGTTTCTCCGTGGCGGCGACCGTTTCCATGATCTGCCGGTTGAGTAGTCCGC
The DNA here is from genome assembly GCA_020072785.1 of Terriglobia bacterium. Taxonomy (NCBI): domain Bacteria; kingdom Pseudomonadati; phylum Acidobacteriota; class Terriglobia; species Terriglobia bacterium. The sequence continues at coordinate 108,232 of JAIQGG010000005.1, forward strand.
CGAGGGTGCGCACATTGGCCACCTGGGGGTGCTGTTTGTACCACACCGGGTGCGGGAAGCCGCCCCAGGGCAGCGCCAGTTGCGTCTGGACCAGGCCGGGCACGGCCACCTCGTGCGGCGTGGCGCGGGGCCACGGCTTGTACTGGTTCTGCTCCAGGTAGAAGGCGTCCGTGGGGATGGCCGCAAAAATCGTCTGTGTGGAGCCGAACGTAGGAATGCCATTGAACATGGACAGGATGTCCAGGCTATCGATCCCGCCCGTCTCGAGAACCAGATGCGCGGCAATATCGCTCGCCGCCGACATATAGGCCATGCCGGGCGCGGCCAGCAGCCCCTGCCGCGCAAACTTTTCACTCCAGTTTTCCTCCACGTCGCGATGCCAGGCCTGCTCGCCCCCGATGTCCATGTAGTGACAACCCGCCTTCAGGCAGGCTTCGATCACCCGCGGGCCGTGATAGAGGAACGGGCCGACCGTATTGCAGACAACTTTGGAGCCGCTGAAGAGCAGGACCAGCTCGTCCAGCGAGCCGCTGGTTTCGGCAATTTCGTAATCCGCGGTCTCGATTCCGGGGACGCGATCCATCACGTCGCGGATTTTGGCGCGATTGCGCCCCGCGGCAACGAACGGCACGTTGTACTCCCGCAGGAATTCCGCGACCAGGCGTCCCGAAAACCCGCTGGCGCCGTACAGAACAACCGGTTTCTTGTTTTTCATCGTATTCCTCGCGTGCAATGTTCGCGATTCCCCCGGGAATTTCCCGGAGACCACCGCCGGCCCGGGTCCATGCCCCGGGCCGCCAGGCGCAATTTCGGCCCTGGCTTCGCAGAACATCTTAGGCTAAAGTCTCTTTTATGCCAGTAGGCACCTTTTTGTAACCTGGTATCCGAGGAGCTGCAGCAATGGATGAGCGCAACTGCCCGGTCGGGCTGACGACCGACATCATCGGCGGAAAATGGAAGCCGCTGATTCTTTTCCACCTCCAGGATAAAACGCGCCGCTTCGGTGAACTGCAGAAGCTGATTCCGGAAACCACCAAGAAGATGCTCACGCAGCGCCTGCGCGAATTGGAACGCGACGGCATCATCCGCCGCAAAGTCTACGCGCAGGTGCCGCCGCGCGTCGAATATTCGCTCACCCGGCATGGCCAGAGCCTGCGGCCGATCCTGGAACTCATGTCCGCCTGGGGAAAGAAGCATCGCACCCGCCACGGCGGCAATTGACCGGGTCCGGCCGGTCCCTTCCTGCGGATCCCGGTGCGCAGCCCCCGCAATCATTTCAGGAGCATGGAGAGTTCCTGCGCGGCAGCCTGAAGCTGCAGCAGGAACTTGGTGACCATGTCCTGCACGGAAACACGCTGCGCATGGGCGCCGACGTTCAAGGCCGCAATCCCCTTCCCGTCCGCGTTGTGGATCGGGACGGCTATGGCGCGCAGTCCCAATTCCAATTCCTGATCGACCAGCGCATAGCCATTGCGGCGAACGAGCAGGAGCGCCTCCCGCATCTTGTCCGCGCTGGAAATGCTGCGCTCGGTGTAGCAGGTGAACTCGGCATGCGCCAGATAGGATTCGAGTTCCTCCGGCGGAAGATAGGCCAGCAAGACCCGGCCCATGGAAGTGTACAGCGCCGGCACACGGCTGCCGATCGCGAGATCAATGGCCAGAATCCGTGTCACGTTGGCGTTTGCCACATGGATGATGTCCCGCCCATCCAGCATGCCGATGGAACAGGACTCGCGCAGGAGCTGGCTGACACGATCCAGAACCGGCTGCGCGATCTTGGCCAGCGGCATGGAGGCAACGTAGGAATGTCCCAGCGTGAGGATGCGGGGCTTGAGAGAAAAGTGCCGGCCGTCTTCGGAGTCGGCCAGGCCGAGCTTGCCCAGCGTGTACATGCAGCGGCGTACCGCCGCGCGGGAGAGTCCGGTGGCCGCGCTGAGCTGGGAAATGGTCAGCAGCGGCTTTGCATGGGAATAGGCCTGGATGACCGCCAGCCCGCGGGCCAGCGAGGTCATGAAGTTGGGATCCCCGCTGAGGGTGGAGATCTGGGCCGCAGGCAAAGGCGCCACGCCCGGGGGTATCTCCCCAGGAGAGAGATAGGGGGGCTTCTTTTCGGCAAGTTTGCGCGAGGAGGCGCGGGCCATAGATATCTCCCGGAGGGGCGTTCGTCAGCCAGAGGGAAGGATACACGATCTGGCCAATATACGCACAAGACTTCGATAATCGCCCTTGACATCGCCTCTGCTGCTTAATAGATTCGCCATGATATCCCATCCGGTGCGTTTCCGGCATCCTGCAGCGTTGCGGGTTGATAGTGGGAGCAGGAAGGAACCAATGACGAAGATCGCGGGCTATCGACGGCCTTATATCGGGACCCAGCCTAATCCCCTTCATCCACCTTACGCCTCCAGCATTAAACGGTCCCCCGGGAAACCTCTGATCTACCTCCCGCACACGCTCTCCGAAGTGACCGGCCCGGTCTTCGGGAAGGAAACGGTGCAGGTCAAGGCCTGCGACCTGACCCGCCAGCATTCCGGCGAACCGCTGGGCGAGCGCATTGTGGTGAGCGGGCGGGTGTTGGACGAAAACGGCCGCCCAGTGCCGCATACGCTCGTTGAAATCTGGCAGGCCAACGCCGCCGGGCGCTATTTGCACAAACGCGATCAGCACCGCGCGCCGCTGGATCCCAACTTTACCGGCTGCGGCCACACGCTGACCGACGCCGAGGGCCGCTACCGCTTTGTGAGCATCCGCCCCGGCGAATATCCCTGGCGCAATCATCACAACGCCTGGCGTCCCGCGCACATCCATTTTTCGCTGTTCGGACCGGCCTTCGCCACGCGCCTGGTCACGCAGATGTATTTCCCGGGCGATCCGCTGATTCCCTACGATCCCATCTTCAACTGCACCGCGGATGAAAAAGCCCGCAACCGCCTGATCTCGCTCTTCGACTGGGAATCGACTCTCCCGGAAGAGGCCCTGGGCTATAAATTTGACATCATTCTCAACGGGCGCGAAGCCACGCCCATGGAGCCCTAAGATGAGCCTGTGCAAGACAACGTCGCAAACCGTCGGACCTTACTTCGCCATCGGCCTCACCTGGCTGAACAAGGACAACCTCGCCAGCCCGGGCGTCGCGGGTGAGCACGTGACGATCGAGGGCCGCTTCCTGGACGGCGACGGCCAGCCCATTCCGGACGCGCTGCTCGAAGTCTGGCAGGCCAACTCGCATGGAAAATACGCCCACCCGGAGGACACCCAGAACAAACCCTTGGAGCCTGGGTTCCTGGGCTTCGGGCGCATTCCCGCCGATGCCAACGGGAAATTCCGCTTCAGCACCATCAAGCCGGGTCCGGTGCCGGGCCCGGATGGCAAGCCGCAGGCTCCGCACATCCTGGTCTCCGTCTTCGCCCGCGGGCTGCTGTGCCGCCTTGTGACGCGCATCTACTTCCCGGACGATCCCGGCAACGCCGGCGATTTTGCCTTGAACCAGGTCGAGCCGGCGCGGCGCGGCACTTTGATCGCCAGGAAGGTGCCGGGCCAGAGCGGGGTTCTCGAATGGAACGTCGTCATTCAGGGCCCGGAAGAAACGGTTTTCTTCGACTGCTAAGAACGATTAGACTGGCGGCATGAGCTTGCTGGAACCGTTGTTCCGATGGAAAGCGGTGGAAGAGCTGTTTTCCGACCGCGCGCGCCTGCAAGGCATGCTGGATTTCGAAGCCGCGCTGGCCCGCGCGGAAGTGCGCGCGGGGGTTATCCCCGCGCCGGCGGCGCCCGCCATCGCCGCAAAATGCCGTGCCGAGCTGTTCGACACCGAAGCCCTGGCTCGCGCCGCGGGGCTTGCCGGCAACCCCGCCATTCCCCTCGTCAAGCAGCTCACCGCTCTTGTCGGAGCAGCCGACAAAGAAGCGCAGCGCTTTGTCCACTGGGGCGCCACGAGCCAGGACGCTATCGACAGCGGCTTCGTGCTGCAGTTGCGCGGGGCGCTGCAGCACATCGAAGCGGAACTCGAACGCCTGGCGGGCGCGCTAGCGCAGCTCGCCGATAAGCACCGCGCCACTCCGGTGGCCGGCCGCACCTGGATGCAGCAGGCGCTGCCGACAACATTCGGCTTGAAGGCCGCGGGCTGGCTGGATGCGGTCACGCGGCATCGCGCGCGGCTCGCAGAGGTGCGCCGCCGCGTGCTTGTCGTGCAGTTCGGCGGCGCCGTCGGCACGCTTGCCGCCCTGGGCAACAAGGGCCTGGATGTGGCCGCGGCCCTGGGCGAAGAGCTGCATCTCGGCGTGCCCGATCTTCCCTGGCACGCGCAGCGGGATCGCGTGGGCGAAGTGGCCACCACGCTCGGGCTGCTTAGCGGAACGCTCGGCAAGATCGCGCGAGACATCTCGCTGCACACCCAGACCGAAGTCGGCGAACTCTTCGAACCCGCCGCGGAAGGGCGCGGCGGCTCTTCCACCATGCCGCACAAGCGCAATCCGGTGACCTCCGCGGTAACCCTGGCGGCAGCCACGCGCATACCCGGGCTGGTAAGCACGATCCTCAGCGCCATGGTCCAGGAGCAGGAGCGCGGGCTGGGCGGCTGGCACGCCGAGTGGGAGACGATGCCGGAGATTATCGGGCTGGCCGCCGGGGCTCTGCACCACCTGACGGAAGCCATAACGGGTCTCGAACTGAACGCCGAACACATGGCCGGAAATCTCGAGCTGACCCACGGTTTGCTCTTCGCGGAAGCGGCGCAAATGGCCCTGGGCCGCGCCCTGGGACGCCAGGCAGCTCACGATCTGGTGCAGGCGGCATGCCAGCGGGCGCAGACGGAGAAGCGCCACCTGCGCGCCGTCCTCGGCGACGACCCCATTGCCGCCAGGAATCTTGCGAAAGAGGATCTCGACCGGCTCTTCGACCCGCGCCAATATCTCGGCGTCTCGGAGCAATTCATCGACCGCGTGCTGGCGGCGCATTCCTCCCAGCAGACAAAAACATCCGGCGAAAGCAGGTGAAGGAAATGCCCTTCGTGGAATACGGAGACTTGCGCGTAAATTACGCGCTGACGGGAGCGGCCAGCGCACCCGTGCTGATCCTTTCGAACTCGCTGGGCACGAATTTCTCCATGTGGGACGCGCAACTGCCGGCGCTCGAGAAAGAGTTCCGCGTGCTCCGCTACGACACACGCGGTCATGGCCAGACCTCCGTGACGCCCGGCCCGTACACGATCGAACAGCTCTCCCGCGACGTTCTCGGGCTGCTCGATGCCCTGCACCTCGACCGCGCGCACTTCTGCGGCCTCTCCATGGGCGGGATGATCGGCATGTGGCTGGGCGCGCACGCCGCGGAGCGCTTCCGCAAAATCGTGCTTTGCAACACCGCTGCGAAGATCGGCACCGCGGAAACCTGGAGCGCGCGCATCGAAGCCGTGCGCAAGGGCGGCATGCAGGCGGTGGCCCCCGCAGTGATCGAACGCTGGTTTACGCCGGAGTTCCGGGCGTCTGCCGCGGCCATCGTCGCGCCCGCGCTGCGCATGCTGGAAAACTCCCCGGCGGAAGGCTACATGGCCTGCTGCGCGGCACTCGGGGCGATGGACCAGCGCGAAGCCCTGGCGGCGATTCGCGTGCCCGCGCTGGTGATCGCCGGCGCCAGGGACCCCGTGACGCCGCCCGCCGAGGGCCGCTTCCTCGCCGAACGGATTCCCGGAGCGCAATACGCCGAGCTTCCCACGGCGCACCTTTCGAACGTCGAAGCACCCGCGCAATTCACCGCGGAACTCATCCGTTTTCTGAAGGCCTGAGGAGAAGGAGCGGCAATGGACGAAAGCGAACGGTATCAGCAGGGGATGGGCGTGCGCCGCGCCGTTCTAGGCGACGCGCACGTGGACCGCTCGTTGCAGAACAAGAACGAATTCAACCAAGAGTTTCAGGACCTGATCACGCGCTACGCCTGGGGCGAAATCTGGACGCGGCCCGGCTTGCCGCGGCATACGCGGAGCTGCATCACCCTGGCGATGATGGTGGCGCTGAACCGCGGCGAGGAGCTGCGCATGCATCTCCGCGCGGCGTTCAACAACGGCGTAACCCGCGAGGAGATCAAGGAAGTCCTGCTGCAAACCGCCATCTACTGCGGCGTGCCCGCGGCCAATTCCGCGTTCCACATCGCGGAAGAAGTATTCGCGGAGATCAACTTTAAGCGCTAGGCCCCGCTCAGAACGGGTACGGGTGGCGGCCCATCTGGATCGTTACCCACTTTACCTCGGTCATTTCATCGATCGACCAGCGGCCCCCTTCCCGGCCGCTGCCCGAATCCTTTACGCCACCAAATGGAACGGTGGCCTCGTCGTGGATCGTGGGGCCGTTGAGATGCACCATGCCCGCTTCCAGCTCCAGAGCGAAGCGCATGGCCAGTTGCAAATCATTCGTCAGCACGGCGGAAGAGAGCCCGTAGACCGAGGTATTGGCCAGGGCCAGCGCGTGATCGGCATCCTTCGCCTTGCTCACCGCCGCCACCGGACCGAACAGTTCGTCGCGGAACGCCGCCATCTCCGGGGTCACATCCGCGAGCACCGTCGGATGATAGAAATTGCCCTCGTAACGTCCCCCGGTGAGCAGCCGCGCGCCTGCGGCGACCGCCGCTTTCACTTTGCCGTCAATCATCGGGCATTGCGCAGAACGGATAAGCGGCCCGATCACCGTATGCGGGTCGCGCGGGTCGCCAACCTTCATGGTCTGCGCTTTGGCGGCAAAGCGCTTCAAAAACTCTTCATAAATCGGCGCTTCAACGATGATGCGCGAGCCGGCCATGCAGATCTGGCCCTGGTGGATGAAAATGCCGAAACACGCGGTATTGACGGCATAGTCGAGGTCGGCGTCTTTCAGGACGATGACCGGGCTCTTGCCGCCCATTTCCAGAACGACGCGTTTGCCGCGCTTGGCGCACTCCGTGGCAATGATGCGCCCCACGGCGGTGGAACCCGTGAAGGTCACCAGCTTTACGCGTGGATCGTCAAAGATGACGCGTGCCAGTGTGGGGCCGTCGCCGGGAACGACGTTGAAGACGCCCGGCGGCACGCCCGCCCGATTGAAGACTTCGGCGAGCTTGAGTCCGACGAGGGAGGTTTCCTCCGAGGGCTTAAGGACAAACGTGTTGCCGGCAGCCAGGGCGAAGGCCACCTTCTTCAAAGAGAGAATTACCGGAAAGTTGAACGGTGAAATACCCGCGACCACGCCGAGCGGGCGGCGGATGGCCAGGGAGATCAGGCCGGGCGAGTCCGACGGGAAGACGTCGCCATGGATACGGCGAGCTTCGCCGGCGATGGACCGCACCATGTTCGCGGCCATGGGCACTTCGAACATGGCTTTTCCAAAGGTGGAGCCGCCTTCGTCGATCAGGAGGTCCACGATTTCCTGGCGCGCCGCTTCCAGTTCATCGGCAGCCCGGTGGAGGAGGCGCTCGCGCTCGCACGGGGGAGTGGCTGCCCATGCGGCCTTCGCGGCATCCGCGGCATCAATGGCCGCGCGCATGTGCTGCTCCTGCGCCATGAACACCTTGGCGAACGAGCGCTGATTCGCGGGATTGACGACGTCCGTCAGCGCGGATGCCGGAACATCAATGGCCTTGCCACCGATATAAGGGGTAGAAACCATTTCTCTCCTCCATTGTGTAAATCCCTCAGCGCCAGACGCGGCGGGCGGTCTCCGCCACGAGCCGCATCTTGGCCCACTGCTCGTCCTCGGTAAGGAGATTCCCTTCCATGGTGGACGCGAAGCCGCACTGCGGGCTCAGCGCGAGATTCTCGAGCGGCACGTAGCGCGCGGCCTCGTGTATGCGCTGTACGAGCTCGTCGCTGCTTTCCAGCCTGGCCAGCTTCGAGCTCACCAGCCCCAGAACCACCGTCTTACCCCGCGGCACAAAACGCAGCGGCTCGAAGGTCCCGGAGCGCTCGTCGTCGTACTCCAGCAGGAAGCGGTCCACCTCCAGCGTCCCGAACAACTTCTCGGCCACCGCGTCGTAGCCGCCCTCCGCGTACCAATGGCTGCGATTGTTGCCCCGGCACAGGTGGATGGCCAGGGTCACGCCCGGCCCCCGCGCCGCTGCGAAGCAGGCGTTGTCCGCACGGATGGCTTCATCCAGCAGCGCATCCGGATCGGCATTCATCTCCTTGCGGATCCACTCGCGCCACTTGGGGTCCATGTAGTAGCTGTAGCGCGGTGCGTCGATCTGGATGTAGCTCACGCCATCCGCGGATAGCTTCCCGAGGTCCGCCTTCATGATCTCCACGATGTCCCACAGCAGCGCGGCATGGTCCTTGTAGACCTTTTCCGTGATTCCTCGTTTGAAGGAGATCGCCGGAAACTGCGTGGCGCTCGGCAGCGTCATCTTAATGGCGCCAGGGCTGTGCGCTTTGAGGAACGGCAGCTCATGTCCCGTCAGGGGGCGCACCTGGCGCAGCTTCGCGGTCACGATCCCGGTCACGCTGCTCACGGGGGCGTCCTTCGACTCCCCGGCCTTCCAGGTGCGCGAGATGGCGTCGCCCAGGTCGAATCCCTCGACCGCGTCGGTGAAATCACTCATGAAGTTGCGCCGGCGCAGCTCTCCGTCCGTGAAAATCTCGAATCCCAGCTCCTTCTGCTTGGCCAGAACGCGCTGGATGTGCCGGTCCTCGATGCTCCGCAACTGCTCGGCACTGGTCGACGCAGAACGCCGCGCCTCCAAAATCTCGGCTGGCCTCAGAAAGCTCCCAATATGATCGGCTCGGTACTGTGCTGACATCTCAGTATCCCACTCTAACTTAGATGGCGAGCTCCGGTAGGTCATCTAACGCGCACGGCTCATGTGGCTGACCTTGCGGACGGAAACATCTGCCTTTGATACGCGAAATTCGCTGGTCGCGCAAGCTCTCCGCAATGCTTATTCCGCCCTAGGACGGTTTACGCTCCGGACTTCGATGCGTCCTCAGGTCTCGAACCACGTCGTCCGATCGCCCAGGCTCCTGGCAATTTTCCGTGCCGTCTCTCGCACCATCTCGATCTTCTCTACCTGTTCAGTTCCCTGAAACCTCTGCGTCGGCCCGGCCAATCCAACCGCGCCAAGCACACAGGCGTCGCGGAGAAACACCGGCGCCGCGACACCGTTCAACCCGCGCTCCAACTCCTGCTCGTCCAGCGCGTATCCCCTCTGACGAACGCGGCGCAGATCATTTTTCAGGTCGTCGACCTGGGTCAGCGTGTGCGGCGTATAACGCGGCAATCCATTGTTGGACAGAATGGCTTCCACCTCCTCTTCGCTGAGATAGGCGAGGACGGCCTTGCCCGCCGCCGTGCAATGCGCTGGAAACTGAGCCCCCACCGGCGTGCGTACGCTGATCATCGTGTGCGCGGAGTCATAACGGTCGACGCAGACGATTCCCCCCGCTCCCGGCACCGCCAGGCTCACCGCCTCCTTCGAAGTGCGCGCCAGTTCCATCAGGTAGCGCCGCGCTTCGCTCTGCAGCGTCCTGGCCTGCGCCGCCTTCGTACCCAGTTCATGCAGCTTCAACCCCAGCCGATAGCGCTCGCTCTCCGGATCCCGCTCGATCAGATCGAATTTCTCCATGGCGCTCAGGAGGCGATACACGGTGGTCTTGTTCAGCCGCAGCCCGGACGCAATCTCCGTCACCCGCATCTCCGGCCCGTTCTGGCCCATGTGGAAAAGAATGCGCAGCGCCTTTTGCAGAGACTTGCTGGAGCCGGCAGAATGGTCAGCCTTCCTGGCTGCGCGTAGGTTTTTTCTCCGTGAAGACACCGCCACAGTCGACGCTCCTTCCGCCCCGTGCGATCCGCAAGAGGGCATGCGGATCGCCTCCTGGACGGGGCCACAGACTTTTCCCTTGACGCTTGCCGCATTGTAATTAAAATCGCTCCTATGTCAATATGAAACATTCTTTCATAATGTGAACTCTCCAAGGAGAGCCCTAGGTACCGCGACGAAACCAAGATTGATTGACACATCCTAGATCTTCGCGGGATCGCATGCAGGCTAAGAAGTGTGCGGATAGCCCCAATTGGAGGAGAAACGGGGGCGGGACCGGGCCCGAAAAATGAATCGGCTCCGCTCGCCCGAGCGGCTTGGACCGTGGCGGAACGGCCAAGGCTCGGAGGAGAGGAGCCGAACTTTGGCTGTCTCTCGTAACGCGCTGAACCATCCAGGGGTTCAGAAATCAGAGACAGCGCTAAATCCTGAAATCGCTTCCCGTCAGCGCAGCCATTTTTCGGGGTCGCGGAGGGCTTCCACCACGTCGTTCATGAACGCCGCGGCGCGCGCCCCGTCCACAACCCGGTGGTCGCTGGAGAGCGTCAACGTCATCACCGGGCGGATGGCCGGCTTGCCATCCACCGGCACCACACGATCGGCAATACGCCCCACGGCAAGAATCGCGACTTGCGGCGGATTGATGATCGCGGTGAACGAGTCCACGTTGAACATCCCAAGGTTGCTGATCGTGAAGGTCCCGCCGGCTATGTCCGCTGGACGCGAGCGGCCCGCGCGGGCGCGCTCTGTGAGGTCCCGCCGCTGGACAGCGATTTCCCCGAGGTCCAGGGCATCCGCCTTGGGAATCACCGTCGCGACCACGCCGTCGTTCACGGCCATGGCCAAGGCCATATTCACATCAGGATTGAGACGGATTGCCGCGCCGGTCCAACTGGCGTTCATCCGCGGGTGCTTGGCCAGGGCACGGGCCACCAGGGCCACCAGCATGTCGGTCTGCGTGGGCTTCACCCCGCGCGCCTTCTCCACGGTTTCGCGCAGCTTCTTGTGCGTTTCCACGAGCGCGCCAGCGTCCACTTCCCGCACTACGAAGAAGTGCGGCACTGTGGTCCAACTCTGCGTGGTGCGCTCGGCCATCAAGCGCCCGATGATACCCAGCGCCTCGGTACCGCCAGCGGCGGCGGCCGGAGCAGCAGCGGGAGCGCCCTTCGCGTCCACCAAAGCCTGTATGTCCGAAGCCAGAATCTCGCCATCCGCGCCCGATCCGCGCACCTGGGCAATGTCGATGCCGTGCTCGCGCGCCAGGCGCCGCGCTTTGGGCGAAATCCGCACTCCTCCGCCCGCTGCCTGCGCGGAACGATCCGCGGCGGCTGCGGCCGGACGCGCAGCTTCTGCGCGGGCCGGACTGGGAGCAGCCGCCGGCGCGCCAGCCGCGGGCACCGCCTCGCCGGGAAGGACGAGCCACGCGATTGTCTGGCCGACGGGAATGACCGCACCTTCGTGCGCGGTAATCCCCGCGAGAATGCCCTCTCCGGGGGCTTCCACTTCCACCACGGCTTTGTCGGTTTCAATCTCCAGCAGCGGCTCGCCCTTGGCGACGCGTTCGCCTTCTTTTTTCCGCCAAGCCAGGACCTTGCCGGTTTCCTGCATCAACTCCAGTGCGGGCATTACGACGCTGATAGCCATGGTCCGTGAGAAAAGTGAAGGTCCCGCCCTCAGCTCTTGACTCCGACTCCTTCCATCTTGGCGCTGGCTGCGATCATCTCCTTGACGTGCTGGTTTGGTTCCGGGTCGGACTCGCGCAGCGTCGGCAGCGGCCCCTTCACGGACACGTAATGCGAGCCCGCGACCAGCAGCTCTTCCGCCGGGAAGCGCGTGATCACCTCGTGGCCGGTTTCCGTCACCACGATCTCTTCTTCGATGCGTGCCGCGCTCCAGCCGTCGGTGGAAGGCCAGAACGTCTCCAGCGCGAACACCATGCCCGGCTTGATCTCGCAGGAATGTTCGAGCGAAACGAGCCGGCTGATCACCGGCTTTTCCCAGATGGCCAGCCCGATGCCGTGGCCGTACTGCAGCGCAAACGCCGCCTCTTCATTCGGGAAGCCGAACTCCTGCGCCTTGGGCCACACCGCGGCGATCTCCGCGGTCGTGCGCCCGGGCCGCACCAGCGAAATGGCCGCATCCAAATAGTCGCGGCAGCGCTTGTAGGCGTCGGTCATCGCGTGCGATGCGTAGCCGATGGTGAAAGTGCGGTAATAGCAGGTGCGGTAGCCCATGAACGAGTGCAGAACGTCGTAATACACCGGATCGCCGGGCCGCAGAATGCGGTCCGAAAACACGTGCGGGTGCGGGTTACAGCGCTCCCCGGAAATCGCGTTCACCGCTTCCACATACTCCGAACCGAGATCGTAGAGGACCTTGCTGACCAGCCCGACCGCCTGGTTCTCGCTCATGCCCGGCTTCATCGCCCGGTACAGTTCATCGTAGGCGGCGTCCACCATCATCGCGGACGTATTCAGCAGCTCGATCTCGTCCCGGGTCTTGATCAGGCGCACGTCGGACATGAGCTGCTGCCCGTCGACGATGGTGATTCCTTCCTTCTGCAGGGCGAAGAGGATCGGCGGCTCGATGATGTCGACTCCCACCGGCTCCTTATGCAGCCCGCGCTTCTCCAGCTCGATGCGGATCTTCTTGGCCACGTCTTCGGCGCGTCCCATCTCCGGCGACATGGCTCCGCGCAACATGCCGATTCCCGCCCGCGAACGCTCGCCGAGCCACGGGCAATGCAGCTGATGATGCTTGGCCGCCGATCCGAAGTCCCACAGGATGGGCTCATCCTTCTGCGGCAGCAGCGTGAACCGGCTCATCTTGTCCTGTGCCCAGGTGCCGATGTGCGTGGCGGTGATGTAGCGCACGTTGTTCATGTCAAAGCAGAGCAGCGAGCCCATCGAGGACTTCGCGAGATGCGCCTTCACCCGGGCCAGGCGCTCGCGGCGCAGGCGGTCGTAATCAATCCTCTGCTCCCAATCAACGGCCATCAATCCATGTGTAGGTAGCGCCACGTCAGGTCTCCTTGTTGCAAATTTCAGGAACGGCTACAGAGCGCACGGGCCGCATCGAAGACCGTGCGGTCGGTGGGCAAAGTTGCATCTTCGAGGGGCGGCGAGAACGGAATCGGAACGTGCATGGCTCCGATGCGCTTCACCGGTCCGTCCAGTTGATAAAATGCGCCTTCGGCGATCACCGCGGCGATCTCCGCCGCCACGCCGTACCGCCCGTAGCCTTCGTCCATGACGATGGCCCGGGAGGTCTTCTTGACCGAGTCGACGATGGTTTTCTCGTCGAGCGGCCAGGTCGTGCGCGGATCGACCACTTCGGCGCTGATCCCCGCCTCGTCCAGCAGCTTCGCGGCGTCCAGGGCCACTTGCACCATGCTGCTGGTGGCCACGATGGTGATGTCGCGGCCCACGCGCTTCACATCGGCCACGCCCAGCGGAATCGTGTACTCCTCGGCGGGTACCGGCCCCTTCAACTTGTACATCATCTTGTCTTCGAAAAAGACGACCGGATTCTCGTCGCGGATCGCCGTCTTCAGCAGTCCTTTGGCATCGTACGGCGTGGATGGCAGCACCACCTTGAGCCCCGGAACGTGGCTGAACCACGCATGCAGCGACTGCGAATGCTGCGCCGCCGACCGCCGCGCGGCTCCCATCGTCGTGCGCATCACCATCGGGACTTTCCACGTGCCACCCGACATGTAATGCACCTTGGCCGCCTGATTCACCATCTGATCCATCGTCAGGGTGATGAAATCTCCGAACATGATGTCCACGACGGGACGCACGCCCGTCATGGCCGCGCCCACGGCGAGGCCCGTAAACCCGGCTTCCGAAATCGGCGTGTCAATCACACGCCCGGTGCCGAATTCTTCCACCAGGCCCGACAGCACCTTGAACGGCGTGCCGGCTTCGGCCACATCCTCGCCGAGAATGCACACCTTGGGATCGCGGCGCATCTCTTCCGCCAGCGCTTCTTTGATCGCTTGGGCGAACGTCAATTCACGCACGGCATCTTCAGGCATAAATGTCCTGCTCCACTTGGTCCACACCGGGATAGGGTGCCGCCAAAGCGAACTCGACGGCTTTCTTCATTTCCGCTTCGATCTCCGCGTAAATTCCATCGAGCTGGGCTTTCTCCGCATGCTTCTGCTCGAGGAGCCAACTGGAGAAAAGCTTGATGGGATCGCGCTCTCCTATCCAGAGTTGCTCTTCCTGCTTCGAGCGGTAGTATTCGCGGCTGATGTCGCCGACATGGTGGCCGGTGTATCGGTAGGTCTTGCACATCAGCAGCGCCGGTCCCTCGCCGCGCCGCGCCCGCTCGATGAGCCGCGTCGCTGTCGCATTCACCACGCGCACGTCCTGACCGTCCACGCTCTCCGCGTGCAGCCCGAACGCCGTGCCCCGTGCCAGGATGTCCCCGGCCGTCGTCTCCGTGTAGTGCGTGTACTCGTTATACAGATTGTTTTCGCAGACGTAGATCACCGGCAGCTTCCAGAGCTGCGCCAGGTTCATGACCTCGTAGAGTACGCCTTGTCCCAGCGCTCCCTCGCCGAAGAAGCACACCGCCACTTGTCCAGTCTTCAGCTGCTTGGCGGAAAACGCCGCTCCCGTGGCAATCCCTGCGCTCCCGCCAACAATAGCGTTCGCGCCCAAGTTTCCCGTCTTGGGGTCGGCAATGTGCATCGAGCCACCCTTGCCGCGGCAATAGCCCCCTTCTTTGCCCAGCAGTTCCGCGAACATGCGATCCGGCGCCGCGCCCTTGGCCAGGCAATGCCCGTGCCCGCGATGCGTGCTGGTGATGTAGTCATCGGCCCGCAGCGCCTCGCAGATCCCCACAGCCACGGCCTCTTCGCCCGAGTATAGGTGCGCGAGCCCCGGCATCAGCGCGCGCTTGTACAGCTCGTTGACCTGCTCTTCAAACAGGCGGATGCGCAGCATCTGCCTGTACATCCTCATCCACTGCTGGACGCCGAGCGCGGTCTGCGTCTCGGAACTACCGGTGGCTATGGTCATTTCGCAACTCCGGACATGCGCGCCAGCACGTCAAACAGCACGGCGAAATCCTGTTCCACCATGCCCATACCCCGCGCGGCGGTCAGGAACTCGTTGGTCACCGCGGTCGTCGGCAGTGGCACATCGAGCTGCCGCCCCAATTCCAGGGCCAGCAGCATATCCTTCTGCATCATGTTTACGTTGAACCACGCCTCGCCGGGCATCTTCAGAATGAACGGTCCGCGGTATTGCACCATCGGCGACGCCACCACGCTGTGCGTGAGCACGTCCACCGCGACCTCGCGCGCCACTCCGCTCTTCTCCGCCAGCAGCACGCCTTCGGAAAACGCCAGCATTTGCACAGCCAGACTCAGATTTACGGCGATTTTCATCGCCAGCGCCAGCCCGTTATCCCCCACATGAGTGACTTTGGGGCCGATATCCAACAGCAGCGGCTTCACCTTCTCAAACGTTTCCTTGCGCCCCCCGACCATCACCGACAGCTTCCCTTCCTGCAGCGTAATCACGCTTCCGGAGACCGGCGCATCCACCAGGTCCGCGCCCTTTTCCCGCACCTTGGCGGCCAGGCTGCGGCTGGCTTCCGGGCTGATCGTGCTCATGTCCACCAGCGTCTTGCCCTTACCGACCCCGGCCAATATCCCGTCCGGCCCCTCCATGATGGACATCAGCGCCTTGGTGTTGGTGACCATGGAAAAGGTCACGTCGGCAGCCACAGCCACCGCCCGCGGCGAATCGGCCCACTTCATGCCCTTCTTCATCAGCCAGTCGGCCTTCCCACGCGTGCGGTTGTACCCCGTCACCGTGTGGCCCTTGTCCAGCAGGCGGCTCACCATCTGACTGCCCATTACTCCGAGGCCTACAAACCCAAGATTTGCCATCTCACTCTGTCTCCCGGCTCTTAAACTTTCTTCTTAACGTCCGGTATCCGCCCCCCGGACGCGTCTTGCGAATCCTCCCGGATCTGCTGCAGGTGCGCACGCATCGCTTCCCGCGCTCGGTCCGCATCACGATGTTCCACGGCATCGAGAATACGTTTGTGGTGAAACTGCCCGCGTTCTGGACCGCCCGCGGTCAGAAAGATGCGCATGCGCTGCTCACGTAGCAACCCGACGATGGAGTCGGTCACCGACAAAATGAGGGGATTGGCCGCCGCTTCGGCCAGGGAAAGATGAAAATCGAGGTCCGCCTCGATAAAGGCGTTGGGATCCTGCATGGAACGGTCCATGACGGCGACTGCCTCGCGCATAGCGGAGAGATGCGCCTCTTCAGCGCGGCTCGCCGCCAAAGCGGCGATTTCCGGCTCGAGAATGGCGCGCATTTCCGCTAGATGCGCGGACCCGTCCGACTGCCCAAATTTAATCATCAGATCGAAGGACTGCTTGATGGCTTGCGAGGTGCCGTTAGTGATGAAGGTGCCACGGCCCGAGTACGCTTCCACTAAACCTTTTTCGTGCAGCGCCTTGACCGCTTCCCGGACGGCGGTGCGACTGACGCCAAACCGTTGAGCAAGGTCACGTTCTGCGGGCAACTGGTCGCCCGCCTTGAGCGCGCCCTTCTGGATTGATTCCTCGATCTGTTGAACGATCTGCTCGTACAAACGTAAAGATTGAACAGCTTTGTACACGGTACTCCCCCTACGCAAAACGAATCGATCGAAAGGCTGTGCTTTAGTTGCGGCACAACGGCAGAAGCACAAAACAAGGCTTCAAGTCGTGATTATTCATTCCCCGGTCTATTGGTCTGACCACCATATCACAGGACCAATACCAGCACAACTCTTTTATGATTCCTGAATCCACACCGTCTTGGCATTCGTAAACTCTCGAATCCCGTGGATGCTCAGCTCGCGTCCGTGCCCGGACTGCTTCACGCCCCCAAACGGGACTCTCGGATCGGAGGCTACCATCTTGTTGATAAACACCATTCCTGCATCCAGATCATTGATGAAGCGCTCGCGTTCGGCTTTGTCATTGGTCCAGGCGCTGGCGCCCAGCCCGAAGCGCGTGTCGTTGGCGATGCGGATGGCGTCGTCCACGTCTTTTGCGCGGAAGACACACGCCACCGGCCCGAACAGCTCTTCCTTGTAGGCTGGGCAATCCTTGGGAATGTTCGTCAGGACCGTCGGCGCATAAAAATTGCCCGGGCGCGGCAACTTCTTGCCACCGGTCAGAATCCGCGCACCGGCCTGCACCGACTTCTGCACGTCCCGGTCAAGATCGGTTACACCGTCCGGAGTAGCCAGCGGCCCGACGTCGACACTCTCATCGAACGGATCGCCCACTTTCAGCGCCTCCATCCGCGCGACGAATTTCCGTTCAAATGCATCGGCAATCGATTCGGCCACGATAAAGCGCTTGGCGGCGATGCACGACTGCCCGTTGTTCACACATCTCGCTTTCACGCCGGACTCCACCGCAGCGTCCAGATTCGCACTGGGCATGACGATGAAGGGATCGCTCCCGCCCAGCTCCAGCACAACCTTCTTGATGCGTTTGGCCGCGCCGATTCCCACTTCAATCCCTGCGCCTTCGCTGCCCGTGAGTGTGGCGGCTACTACCCGCGGGTCATTGAGAACACCGTCGACTTTGGCCGAGCCGATCAGCAGCGTCTGAAAAACGCCTTCGGCAAAACCAGCCCTGCGAAAAAGATCCTCGACAGCCAGCGCTGATTGCGGCACGTTCGACGCGTGCTTCAGCAGCCCCACATTGCCCGCCATCAAAGCCGGCGCGGCGAAGCGCAGCACCTGCCAGAAGGGATAATTCCACGGCATCACCGCCAGGACCGGGCCGATCGGAAGGTAACGCACGAAGCTGCGGCTGGCGCTGGTCTCGATGATTTCATCCGCTAGAAAACGCTCGGCGTTCTCCGCATAATAGCGGCATCCCGAAGCGCATTTCAGGACTTCGTCCACCGCGGAGCGATAAGTTTTCCCCATCTCCGTGGTCATCAGCCGGCCAAAAACTTCCTTGTCCTTTTCCAGTATCTCCGCCACCTTGAGCATCAACCGGGTGCGTTCCGCAAAAGGCATCTTGCGGTGCCTGGCAAACGCGCTCGTTGCGCGCTGCAACTTCTCTTCGATCTGCGCGTCGGTCAGTGGCTCGAATATCTTCAGGGTCTCGCCTGTTGCGGGATTAATCGTGGCTATAGCCATTGCGGCTCATCCTCCGGGGTGCCTTTCGGCATTAGATCGCTTTTATCCAATAGAAAGACTGCTGCCAGCCGAACAACTTGTCAGGCCCAGCCGGAATTTATGGTCTGACCATTATACCATAGCGCTCCCGGCGCAGACCTTCTGCGGGCCTATATAGTAAGGATAAAAATTGCCTGTATGTGTTTGGATTCCTTCGCGGTGGAGCCGTCTTACCTGTTTTCGGAGAGTCTTTTACTGCTTTCAACTATTCATCGCAAATCGGATTTCGCAGCGTGCCCACACCTTCCACGCTGACCTCCACCACATCGCCGGAGACGACCGCCCCGACTCCCTGGGGTGTGCCGGTGGCGATCAAGTCGCCGGGAAGAAGCGTCATGACCTCGGCAATAAAGCGGATGATGGCATCGAGCGGAAAGATTAAATCCCGGGTATTGCCCTGCTGGCGCACTTCCCCATTCACGCGCGTTTCCACGCCCACGCCGGCCCAGGGATCCAGATGTTCCGTCACCAGCGGCCCCACTGGACAGAACGTGTCGAAGCCCTTGGCGCGCGCCCATTGCCCGTCAACGTCTTGCAGGTCCCGCGCGCTGAAATCGTTCAATGCCGTGTAGCCCAGGATATAGGGACGCACGTTCTCGTCTCCGGCCAGTTTGCGGCAGCGCTTCCCGATCACCACGCCCAGTTCTCCTTCGTAATGCGTGCGCCGGGAGCTTTTCGGGCGAAGAATGGTTTCTCCCGTGGCCAGCAGCGAAGAGGGCGGTTTGAAAAAAATCAGCGGCTGTTTGGGAACTTGATGGCCCATTTCTACGGCATGCCCGCGATAGTTCCGGCCCACGCAGACGATCTTCGAAGGGCGCACCGGGGCGAGGAGTTTCGCTTCGCTTAGAGGCAGATGGGCCATATGCCTGGAGGGAACATTTTCCACCCCTCCATTCTCTTCGGGAGCAGCCAGCAGCAAACGGGTAATGACGTCTTTGCCTGCGAGGGTTTCGACGAGTCCGTACTGAGCCTGGCCTTCGAATTGGAACCGGCAATATTTCATGGACACCCCTCACTTGTCGTCAGGACGCAGCCGGAAAACGCGAATTCGGGCGGCGTCCACGCGGCCGCCGCCCGAATTCGCCAGAAACAAGGGCTTCAGGCGCTCTGGTAGAGCTTGGTGAGCACGAACTCGCGGTGCCCCAGGGCTTCGGCGCAGGTGAGCCGGCCGTTGCAGGTGCGGATCATGATTTCGATCAGCCGGTCACCGGCCTCGTCGAGCGTCATCTCCCGCCGCAGAATCCCGGAGACGTCCAGGTCGATATGCTCGCCCATGGTACGCGCGGTCCTGGGATTGGCGGTCAGCTTGATGACCGGCTCGATGGGATTACCGATGACGTTGCCCTGCCCGGTGGGAAAGAGATGCACCACGAACCCGGCGGCCGACTGCAGGGTTATGCACTCCGCCGCCGCCGAAGAGGTGTCCATGTAATACAGCCCAGCGCCCTTGGCCGGCGCCTCGGCTGGATTCAGCACGTCGATATACTTCGTCTTTCTGCCGATTTTCGCCAGATTGCCGAAGGCTTTCTCCTCGATGGTCGTCAGGCCGCCCGCGATATTCCCTCTCGTCGGCTGCGAGTCCGAAAGGTCGCTGGTCTTATACCGGTTGATGACTTCCTGGTAGGCATCGAAAACCTGCATGAAGCGCTTGCCTACCTCCGGGGTAGAGGCACGGCTGGCGCAGACCTTCTCGGCTCCGGTGAGTTCGGAAGTTTCCCCGAAGCAGGTGGTGGCGCCCAGCGGATCCAGCTTGTCGATCAAATTTCCCACGGTCGGACAGGAAGCTAGGCCCGAAGTGGTGTCGCTCTCCCCGCATTTCACCGAAATGAAGAGTTCCTCGATCGAACAGACTTCGCGCTGCTTCTCCGAAGCCCACTGCACGAACTCCTTCGCCTTGCGCGAAGCCGAAGCGATAGTGCTGATGTCTCCGTTGCACTCGATCGCAAAACCCGCCACCGGCTTGCCGGTCTTGGCGATGCCGTCGATGATGCGGCCTGTCCAGCTGGGCTCGATGCCGATGACCACGCAAGCTGCGACGTTCGGATTGGAACCCATCCCGATCAGCGTGCGAAAGAACAGCTCGAGGTCCTCCCCGAACTGCAGGCGGCCGTAGGCGTGCGGAAGCGCCAAGGCGCCCTTGATATTGTTTGCAACCGCTTCCGCGGCCGCATTCGAAAGATCATCGAGTGGCAGAATGACAACATGATTGCGGATTCCAACCCGGCCGTTTTCGCGGCGATAGCCAAAAAACTGATAGCGACCCATCATTACCACCTTTTCGTCTTGAGATTATGAACGTGCACGTGCCGTCCCTTGCCGACCTCCGCCACAATCCGGCCGACGTCATGGCCGTATTTCAGGACGGTGTCCCCCGTTTTGAGATCCCGGAGCGCGATCTTGTGGCCCAGAGGCACCGCATCCAGAGCCTGGAGCGTAATCGTCTCGTTGGTCTCCATGATCCAGCCGGTTACATCCTTGCCCGGCTGCACATCTTCCACAACCACGACGCCGACCGTATCGGCCTTGTCGTGAACGATAAAGTGAGTGGCCATGCTTTTCTCCTGAATAAATTCGTAAAACGGTCGCCGGCCCGGTCAGCGGCCTTCGGTGCTGGCCAGCAGGCGCATGATTTCGGTGGCGGCTTTGGTCGCCTCATCCCGCATGAGTTTCTCGGCAAGCTCCGCTTGGCGCTTCTTGATGGCCTCCAGCATGCTGCGCAACCCTCCGATGCTCTCTTTCCAGCGCTCCGCGGTGCGCTTGGGATGCCCCAGGCCCAGGGCGCGCCAGCGCCAGATGCGCACGTGCAGCGTGCCGATCATGGAGGAAAGCGTCTCGCTCCCCGCCCCTTCAAACAGGACGTCGTAAAAAATGTTCTTGCTTGCCAGGATCTGCGCGGGATCGCCGCTCTTGTAGGCCTTCTCCGTGGCGTTGAGCTCCTGCTCCAACTTTTCCACCTGCGCTGCGTCCGCATTCTGGACGAACAAGCGGGCCGCCAATCCCTCGAGCACGGCGCGGATGGCATAGAGATCTTTGGCTTCCGCTAACGTGAGTTCGCGCACCACCGGTCCCTTGTTGGGAATGATGGCGATCAGCCCTTCGGTTTCCAATTGGCGCAGTGCTTCGCGGATGACCGTGCGGGAGACCCCCATCATGCTGATGAGTTCACGCTCGACAAGGCGCGAGCCAGGCGCCAGGCGCCCGGAGATGATAGACTGGCGCAGTTCATCCAGAACTTGCCGGCGCAAGGGCGCGGCAAGCTTGCGAATCACCGGAAGAACCGCCCCGGTAGCGGCTATAATGCTTGACTGTCGCATCATACCGTACTATCGTATGATGAGTTGCTGTGGATTGCAACTGTTTCTTGTGACCGTCATTCGCGTTTTTATATCCGCTGAAAGGGCAGGCATGAGCTCTACTCCAGTCAAAGTCGGCATCGTCGGGCTCGGTCGCTGGGCCAAAGTACTTACCCGCGCTGCCAGCACATCCCAGCAACTAAAAATCGTTGCCGGTTTCAGCCGCTCCGAAGAAAAGCGTCTGGCCTTCCAGCAGGAAATGGGCGTTCCCGCGGCCCCGGACATGAATTCCCTGCTCTCGAACCCCGAGATCAAAGGTGTCATTCTCACCGTCCCCAACGAACAGCACCTGCCCGTTGCGACCGAGGTAGCCAAGGCCGGCAAGCACGTGTACACCGAGAAACCCATCGCCAGCACCCTCGAAGACGGTCTGGAGATCGCCGCCCTGCAGCAGAAATACGGTATCACCGTTACCGTGGGTCATAGCGCACGGCTGATGGCCGGCATGCGCAAGATCCGCGAAGCCATCGACAGCGGCGAGCTGGGCCGCCTGGCCTTTCTCGAAGCCAATTTTTCCAACGAGCGCGCCCTGGAGCTGACGCCGAAAACCTGGCGCTGGTACAAGGCCAAGGCGCCCGGCGGACCCTTGTCCCAGTTGGCGATCCACATGTTCGACGTGCTGCACTATCTCGGCGGTGAAATCACCGAGGCCAGCTCCATGGCCTCCAAGCTTTCGCCGGTCGGCGCGGAAGTGGACGATCAGTCCATGACGCTGCTCAAGTTCAGCGATGGCAAGGTCGGCTATGTGGGTTCCTGCTGGACCTCCCCCGGCGTCTTCGCCGTGCGCGTCTTCGGTTCCAAGGGCCTGATGCATTATGAGATCGACTTCGGCACCTGGGATACCCCGGACAAACTGCACGAGACCTCGACCCTCTACATCCAGCGCGGCAAGGACGGCTACGCCAAGCGTCAGGAGCTGAAGGTCCCGCAGAGCGATATGTTTCGGACGGAGCTGGAAATGTTTGCGGAAAGCTGCCGCAGCGGAAAGCCGGGCGAACTTACCGCGGAGAACGGCAATATCGCCGTCGCTGTCGTCAATGCCGCCCTGCGCTCGCTTGAAAAGAACGGCCAGTACGTGCGCGTCGCCGACATCCTCGCAGAAGCGCGCAAGAGCCGCTGATAGGAGCCGTCCCTGTGCCGAGCCGCTACTTCATCGACCTGACGCAGCCGGAAATCGCCGCGCAGTTCAAGCGTCACCCGCTCGTGATTCTACCGGCCGGCAGCGTCGAACAGCACGGCCCGCATCTGCCAACCGGCACCGACACCTATGCCGCGCAGGTGATCGGCCATGCCGTGGCGGAACGCATGGACGGTGTGGTGTTGCCCGGCACTCCCCTGGGCGTCACCCCGATGCACATGCCGTACGAGGGCACGATCACGCTTTCGCCGGACACCTACATGCGCGTGGTCACCGAAACCTGTGTCTCCACGGCCAGGCACGGCGCGAAATATCTGCTGATTCTCAACTGGCACGAAGGCAACATCTCTTCTCTGGGCATCGCCGCCGAAGCCCTGCACCGCGAGCATGGCATGACCGTGCTTACCGTGCAGGCCTGCTACGTCGCGGCGGAGATGTTCGGTCCCGAATGCAATGGCCTGACCCATGGCGGCGAGATCGAAGCGCTTGCCGTCCTCGCTTACCGCCCGGATCTCGTGCATCTCGACCGCATTGATTATTCCTCCGACGCGCAGCAGGCCAGCAAGATGGACAAGCTGCGCCGCACGAGCAGCTATCAGCCGGTTTTGACCGATATCCGTTCCATCGCGCCGACCGGCTGGTACGGCAGCCCGCAGCACGCCACGGCGGAAAAGGGCGTGCGCATGCTCCATGCTATCGCCGGCGCCATCGCCAGGGAAGCCACCGAGATCTTCCGGCAACTGGACCTGGTCCAGGGCGGCGTCGCCGAAATCAAGCAGTTGCGGTAAGGACAGGCATGGCGCGCGTGTTCACGCAAGCGGAAGCAAAACGGCTCGGCCTCGCCGGGCGCAAGTCCCTGGAGATCGTCTCCGGCGCGCAAGGCGCGCGCGGCGTGACTCTCCGGCTCGTCGAGATTCCCGTATCCGGGCTGGAGGAGACGGCTCGCGGCCCGCATCAGCATAGCGATTTCGAGGAATGTATCTTCGTGCTTTCCGGCCAGGGCACGACCTTTGCGGAAAGCGGCGAGTTTCCGCTCCTGCCCGGGGACACCATTCTGATGCCTCCCGGGGAAAAGCACGTGACACGCAATACCGGCACGGAACCGCTTCGCCTCCTGTGTTTCTTTCCGGTTGCCGATATCACCGGCGGCACCCACGAACGCCCGGTCCCTCCCCAGGCGGCGAAAAAACCATGACCATTGACGTCCTCTGTTTGCGCCCCCTGGCCGACTTCGAACGCGTGGGCGTGCTGCCCCCGCCGCCGCTCCGCGTCGCCTACCGCTCCTTGAACGACGCCGATGTGCCGGCGCTGATGCAGTCCGCCCGCGCGCTGGTGATTCCCGCGGTCGGCCCGCCGATTCCCCCTGCGCTATTCGAAGGCACGGCCCTGAAACTTGTGCAGGTCACCGGCGCGGGGCTCGACCGCCTCGACCAGGCCACGCTCAAGCGCCTGGGCATTCCGGTGGCCAATGTCCCCGGCGGCAGCAATGGCGCCGTGGCGGAATACGCGGTCACCACCGCTTCCCTTCTTCTGCGCCGTTTTGTCTGGGCCGATGCCGAAATCCGCAGCGGAAACTACGCCGCTTACCGCGCACGGCTGCTGGCCGCCAACGTCGCCGGCCTCGACGGCCTGCTCGTCGGGGTAGTCGGCCTGGGCATTATCGGGCTGGCGGTGGCCCAGCGATTTCACGCCATGGGCTGCCGCATCTGCTATTTCGATCCTGCGCCCCGCGACCCGCAGGCCGCCCAGGCGCTCGCGGCGCAGTCGCTTTCTCTCGATGAGTTGCTGAAAACCGCGGACGTGGTCACCCTGCACGTGCCGCTGCTCCCCGCGACTCAGGGGCTCATTGGCGACCGCCAGCTCGCGGAGATGAAACCGGGAGCGGTGCTGATTCAAGCCTCGCGTGGCGGCATCATCGACGAAGCCGCTCTTGCCAGGCATCTCCAGACCGGGCATATTGGCGGCGCCGCCATCGACGTCTACTCGAGCGAACCGCCGGCAGCCGGCCATCCGCTGCTCACGCTCCAGGGAGACGCCGCGCGGCGGCTCGTCTTCACGCCGCACATCGCCGGCGTCACGCGCCAGGCCACCACATTTTTGTGCCGCTCCGCCTGGCGCAATATCCAGCGCGTGCTCCTCGAAAACGAGCCGCCGCTGGACCGCGCCTACTGACGGCGGAAGCGGAACGATTTTCAGTTTTTAAAGTGCCCCACGCGACTCGTGGGAGAAGGGGGATTCATGCCACAGCGCCGGCCCTGGTACGCCACTCTCTATGTGCAGGTCCTCATCGCCATTGTCGCCGGCATTTTCATCGGCCGCTTTTTCCCGAAGGCCGGCATAGCGCTCAAGCCCCTGGGCGACGGATTCGTCTCGCTCATCCGTATGATGATCGCCCCGGTGATCTTCTGCGTTGTAGTGCAGGGCATTGCCTCGATGAGCGACCTAAAGAAGGTCGGCACGGTCGGCGTCAAGGCCCTCGTCTATTTCGAAGTGGTCTCAACCCTGGCGCTGATCGTCGGCATCCTGGTCGCCGAGGTTCTGCACCCTGGCAGTGGCCTCAACATCGACCCCGCCACCCTTGATCCCAAAACGGCCGCGGGCTTCGTCACCCACGCCAAGGAGGCTGGCTTCATTGCCTTCCTCCTGGGATTTATCCCTCGCACCTTCGTGGATGCCCTGGCCGGCGGCGCCGTCCCGCAGGTTCTCCTGATCTCCATCTTGACCGGCTTCGCCATCTCCCGCATGGGCGAAGCTGGCCAGCGCGCCACGCGCGCCATTGAGCTCGCCAACAAGGTCGTTTTTGGAATCATCCGCATCATTGTGAAGGCCGCTCCCCTCGGCGCACTCGGCGGCATGGCCTTCACCGTCGGCAGCTACGGTCTCAACTCCCTGTCCAGCCTCCTCAAGCTGATCGGAACGTTTTATCTCACCAGTATCTTGTTCATCGTGATCGTCTTCGGAGCTATCGCCTACGGGGTCGGCTTTTCCATTTTTCGCTTCCTCGCCTTCATCAAGGACGAGCTTCTCATTGTTCTCGGCACCAGTTCGTCCGAGACCGTGCTCCCGGACATGATGCAAAAGCTGGAACGCCTGGGCGCCTCGCGCTCCGTCGTCGGTCTGGTCTTTCCGACGGGCTACGTTTTCAATACCGACGGCACCAACATCTATCTCACGCTCGCCGTGCTTTTCCTGGCCCAGGCCACCAACACGCATCTCTCGCTGGCACAGGAAGGCGCCATCCTGCTCTTCGCCCTGATCGCCTCGAAGGGCGGCTCCGGCGTGACCGGCACCGGATTTGTTACCCTGGCCGCCATCCTCGCCGCAGTCCCCTCCATCCCCGTCCAGTCCCTGGCTATTTTGCTCGGCGTCGAAAAGTTCATGAGCGAATGCCGCGCCTTGACCAATGTCGTCGGAAACGGCGTCGCTACGCTGGTCGTCAGCCGCTGGGAAGGCGAACTCGACGTCCCCAGGATGCGCGCGATCATGGCCAACTCGGCGGATGCGCCGTCGGCGAATAATGGAGCATCCTCCGCCACCGGTCATTCCTAGACAGGGGATCCTAGAGAACGGCAGGCATAGCCACTGCCTGTATCTGCAGCCCTCGAGGGTGTGATTCTTTGCGGAGTTTTGCCAGAGCCCGCCGCAGGACTCGGAAAGACATCTATGCGGTATGCGCTGGAGATCAGCCGCGCTGCAGACCGTTGGGGACCAGCGGCAGCGAACGCAACCGCACGCCCGTAGCGTCGAAAATAGCGTTGCCGATGGCCGGCGCGACGCCCATCAGCGGAGTTTCCCCCGCCCCCATCGAAGGCAGGTCCTTGCGGTCCAGCATCACGCTCTCCACCGGCGGAATATCGCGGAACCGCGGGACGCGATACAACGACATCAGCCCGTTCAAAATCCGGCCGTTTTCGAATTCCACAACCTCGAACAGCGCTCCGCCCAGCGCCATGATATTCGCTCCCTCGATCTGATTGCGCAGTCCATCCGGGTTGACGATCGCCCCGCATTCATACGCAGTCACCACGCGCACGATCTTGACCTCGCCCGAGGCTCGCTCGACGGCCACTTCCACGCAGGTCGCCACATATCCGCCCTTCTCAAATCCGCCGGCCACGCCGAACCCCTGCCCCGGTCCGCTCTTCTCCTTTCCCCAGCCGAACTTTTTCGCGGCCGCCTGGTACACATCGCGCAGCCGCGCGTCCTTCACATTCTTCAGGCGGAACTCCAGCGGGTCCATCTTCACCAGATGGGCCAGCTCATCCATGTGCGATTCGCGCGCGAAATGATTCGCCGTGGCCGCCAGCCCGCGGTAAGAGCCCTGCCGCAGCGGACTGCGTGTCGCATGAAACGCGATATGCTGGTTGGGAATGTCGTACGGCGTGTGGAATCCCGCGGCGCCGGAATTGTAGTTGTGAAATTCCCAGGCCGTGATCGTGCCGTTCTTCTGCATTCCGCTGGACACTTCGATGACCCCGGCCGGACGGAAATAGGCCCACGTGAACTCCTCTTCACGGGTCCACACCACCTTCACCGGGCGCTTCGCCGAGCGCGCCAGCCGCGCCGCCTCTACCGCCGCGTCGCCGGTGTGCTTTCCACCATAGCCGGATCCCGTGTCCGGCATCAGGACCCGCACATGCTCTTCCGGAATTCGGAAAGCGGCGGCCAGCTCGCTGCGCACGCCGAAGGGCCTCTGCGTGCCCGTCCACACGGTCAGATGGTCTCCGGACCACTGCGCCAGGGCCGCGCGCGGCTCGAGCGGGGTATGCGCGATGTAGGAAACGGTGTAGGTCTGTTGCAGGCGGTGCTCCGCGGAGGCCAGGGCCTGCTCGACGGAGCCAGCGTCATGACGCGTCGGGGCCCCCGTGGGATCGCCGCCTTCGGTTACATTTTTCTTCAGGTATTCGAACAATTCCTTCTGTGATGGCTGCGGCTCGGCTTTCCATTCCGCCTTGATGGCCGCGGCCGCGCGGGAAGCGATGGCGCTGCTTGGCGCCGCGACGCCGATGAAATCGCCGTCATGAACAACCGTGACCCCCGGCATTTGCTCCGCTTCGTGCGTGTCCAGGGAGACAAGCGTCGCGTTGAAGGAACTCGGCCGCACAATCTTGCCGTAGAGCATCTCCGGCCGCTTCTGGTCGGAGGGATATTTGTGTTTCCCGGTCACAAAGTCCCGCCCATCGACCTTGGGCAGCGGCTGGCCGGCCACTGTCCACTGCGTGGCAGGAGCGAGAGCCTCTTCGGCGGGTACGGTTTGCGTGAGTTGCTGTCCCTTTACGAGAACGGCATATTCCACCGAGCGCTTTGTCCCCGGATCGGTGATCTTGCCGTCCGTGGCAACCAGGCGCTGGCGATCCACTTTCCATTGCGCTGCCGCCAGATCCACCAGCAGATTTCGCGCGGCCGAAGCGACTTTCCTCAGTTGCAGATTCATGGTGGGGGTGGTGAGGCTGCCGAAGGTGCCCCTATCGAAGGGAGTCAATTGCGTGTCGCCCATGACCATCTGGATCTTGCCCATGGGTACGTGCAGCTCCTCGGCAACACCCTGGCTGAGCGAGGTCCGGATGTTCTGCCCCATTTCCACTTTGCCCGTATAGACGGTTACCACGCCGTTCTCTCCGAGATGCAGCCAGGCCCCGATCTCCTTGGGCAGCGCCTCGCCCATGGGCTGCTTGCCGCCGGTTTCCTGCGCGGCGCGCAAGTTCTTCGACACGCAGACCACCAGCAAGCCGGCGCCGAGAAATTTAAACCATTCGCGCCGGTCGATTTCGAAGTGATACGTGGGCGGCGCGGTAAGCTCGTAGCGTTCGGGTTCCAGCGGCAATTGGAAATCGGGCTTCTCGTTCATCGGCCGGACTCCTTCAGGACGCTCGCCGCCCTGCGGATCGCCGCCACGATGCGCGGGTGGGTTCCGCAGCGGCAGATGTTCCCCTCCATGAAGCGGACGATCTCGGCCTCGGATGGATCGGGATTGGTGTTCAGAAGCGATACCGCCGACAGGATCATCCCGGAGGTGCAGTAGGCGCATTGCATGGCGCCTTCTGCGAGAAACGCCTCCTGCAGCGGGTGCAGATGCTCGCCTTGGGCGAGGCCTTCAATGGTGGTGATCTGCTTGCTGGCGGCCGCTACTGCCGGTGTGAGGCACGAGCGGCGGGCCTTTCCATCGATCAGGACCGTGCAGGCGCCGCACTGGCCCTCGCCGCATCCGTACCTGGTTCCCGTAAGATCGAGTTGCTCGCGCAACACGCTGAGCAGGCTGGCTTCCGCATCGGCATCGACGCTGTAGCTGCTTCCATTTATCTGGAATTGAATCTTGGCCATCGCAAATCCTCGCTAGGGGAAATAAAGATAACATTCCGCGCGCCGCTCGGGGAGCTTTTTTTTCCTGCGCGTCCCGGGAAAAACTTCTTGACGATTTTTCATACAACTGTATCATTAGCGCATCCACTGCGGCAGGACGAGGAATTGCGATGCCGGGCGCTGCTTTTGCCCCGCGGGCCCCCTTCCCCTCTCCGCAAAGGTCCCACGCATGAGCCCTGACACGACTGTCGCCCAGGTAATTGCCGCCGCGCTGCTGCGCCACGGCGTGCAGACGATTTTTTCCCAAAGCCTCCCCTCCGCCGTCTTGCTGGCCGCCGAAGACCTGAGCATTCGCCAGTTCACCTACCGCACGGAGAACGCCGGAACGGCCATGGCCGACGGCTTCGCGCGCGTCTCCGGGCAGGTTGCCGTGGTTACCGCGCAGAACGGCCCGGCGGCCACCCTGCTCGTGCCGGGTCTCGCCGAAGCGATCAAGTCCTCCATCCCCATCGTGGCCCTGGTGCAGGACGTCAACCGCCCCACCACGGACCGCAACGCCTTCCAGGAGTTCGACCACTTCGGTCTCTTCCAGTCCTGCGCCAAATGGATCCGCCGCGTCACCGAGCCCGATCGCATGGAAGATTACGTGGACATGGCCTTTGCCATCGCGGCCTCCGGCCGCCCGGGCCCTGCTGTTCTCCTTCTGCCGGCGGATCTCCTGAACGAGCGCGTGACCTCCCCCGGCCGCCGCCAGGCGCGGCTCGGCGCGTTCCCGCTCGACCGCATGCTCGCCGATCCCGCGCGCATCAGCGCCGCCGCCGACCTCATCGCCGCGGCCAAGCATCCACTGCTCGTTGCCGGCGGCGGCATTCATCTCTCGAATGCGGCGGCCGAACTGGCTGCGCTACAGGACGCCGCGCATCTTCCAGTGATGACCACGGTGATGGGCAAGGGCGCCGTGGACGAGCGCCATCCCCTTTCGCTGGGCGTCGGCGGCTACAATCTGGGCCGCCTGTCCCCGGGACGCCACCTGCGGCCGCTGATCGAGCAGTCTGATCTCATTTTCTTCGTCGGCACGCGCACCGCGCAGAACGGCACCGACTCCTGGTCTCTCTTTCCTTCCAGCGCTCGCTACATCCATCTCGACATCGACCCCGCGGAGATCGGCCGTAACTATGAAGGCCTGCGCCTCGTTGGCGACGCCAAACTGACCCTGCCGGAGCTGACCGAGCGCCTGCGCGGCCGCTGCAAACCGCGGCCGGAGTTCGCCCAAGCCATTGCGGCTGCCCGCGATCGCAACGCCGGGGAGATCGCGCCGCTTCTGCAGTCGGAGGCCAGTCCCATCCGCCCGGAGCGCCTCATGGCCGATCTGCAGCAGGTTCTGACTCCGGAGACGCTGGTCGTCGCCGATGCCAGTTACTCCACCGTTTGGGTCGCCTGCTACTTGCGCGCCCTCGCACCCGGGATGCGCTTCATTACCCCGCGCGGCCTCGCCGGCCTCGGCTGGGGACTGCCCATGGCGCTCGGCGCTCGCGTGGCGCGCCCCGCCAGCCCGATTCTCTGCATCACCGGCGACGGCGGCTTTGCGCACGTCTGGTCCGAGCTGGAAACCTCGCTCCGTATGCGCGCCCCCATTGTCCTCACCGTACTCAACAACGGTGTCCTCGGCTATCAGAAGGACGCGGAGGACGTAAAATTCGGCCGGCATACCAGCGCTTGCTACTTTGCTCCCGTCGACCACGCGCAGATTGCGCGCGCCTGCGGCTGCCGCGGCGTCACCATTGCACGGCCGGCGGATTACCTCCCGGCCGTGCGCGAAGCCCTCGCCGCGAAAGAGACGACCGTCATCGACGTCCTCACCGATCCCCAAGCCTATCCGCCCGTCTCTTTCTTCGACGAACGCCTCGAGGCGGTGCGGCGCGCGGCGGGAAAATGAGCCAGACCTCTTTTCGCAACGCGGAACATCGGGGCACGCGGTCTTTCGTACGTTTCGCGCACAGCCACCTTTGCCAGCGGGGAGAATGTTCATGAGCATCCGGGGTCTCAGCCAGCGCATCGCGGTCGTTCTTTTTACCGCATTCCTGTTTGCTCTGGGTGCGCAGTCTGCCCGCGCCCAGACCGAACTCGTGGTCACCAACTACGGCGGTTCGTTCGAAGACGGATGGCGCAAGGCCGTCGTGGAACCCTTCGAGAAGGCCCACCCGGACATTAAGATCAAACTGGTCCAGAAGCTGGTCTTCGAAAGCATGGCCTTGATGCGCGCCCAGAAAGACGACGTCAAGATCGATGTATTCATGATGGACGAAGTGGGCGCGGCGCAGGCCACCGCCGAAGGGCTGGTGCAACCGATTTCCGTCAAGAGCGTCCCGCATCTCGCCGATCTCTATCCCGAGTTCCGCATGCCCGGCGATTCCTTCGCCAAGTTCATGTATGTTGCGGCGGTGATTGCCTATAATACCCAGCAGGTGAAGCCCGCTCCCCAGTCCTACAAGGATTTCTGGGACGCAAAGTACAACGGCAGGATCGCGATCAATAACCTGGACAGTGCCACGGGCCTCAGTTTCTTCCTCATGCTCCTCAAGACGGAAGGAACGACCATGGACCGCCCCGATCCGGCCTTCGCCGCCATGAAACAATTGAAGCCCAGCATCCTCACCTTTCCGGAGCAGCACGCCCAGCTCGCCCAGCTCTTCACACAGGGAGATATCGTCATGGCCCCCTGGGTTTCCGACCGCGTCGTGGGCCTTGCCAGCAAAGGTGTGCCGGTCGCCTGGGTATTGCCCAAAGAGGGCGGCATCCTCCAGGAGGGCGGGCTGGTCATCGCCAAGGGCACCAAAAAACTGCAGGCCGCTCTGCAGTACGTCAACTTCGCCTTGAGCGTCCAGGCCCAGGCCGCCAACGCCAAATACACCTTCCTCTCGCCGACCAACTCCAAGGTCGTGCTCGATCCCCAAACCGCCGGCAAGATCCCCAACGGGCTCAAGATCATCAGGACCTTGACGCGCCCCGACTGGAAGAGGGCCAACGAGCTTCGCCCGCAGTGGATCGACCGGTGGAACCGCGAAGTGACGCAATAGAAGATGGAGACGCGCCGGAGCACCATGCGATCCTGGTCCTCGAAGCCGCACGGCTCCTTCGCTCCCTGGGCGCTGCTCGGTCCCAATCTGCTGCTCATCCTTCTGTGCATGGCGGGGCCGCTCCTGCTGCTCGCCAGGATCAGCTTCATGGGCTACGAGGCGGGACACGGCATCATCCCCACATGGCAGATGGCCAACTACAAGAAGTTCTTCTTTGATCCCTTCTACCGCGACATTCTCTGGGGAACTCTCCTGCTCGGCGCCGAAGTTACCGCGCTCTGCCTCGTGCTCGGTTTTCCGCTCGCCTATGCGCTCTCCCGCGCGCGCGGTCTGAAGCGCGCCGTACTCTTCTTCTGTATCCTGATGCCACTGCTCACCAGTACCGTCGTGCGCACCTTCGGGTGGATGATCCTGCTCGGCAACAACGGCTTTATCAACCACACGCTCCTGCGCTTCCATCTCATCGCCGCCCCGCTGCGCCTGATGTACAACGTCACCGGCGTGATCATCGCCCTCGGAGAGGTCCTCCTCCCCTTCATGGTCCTGTCCATCGACACCGCCCTCCTCAACATCAATCCTTCGCTCTACGAGGCGGCCCAGAACCTCGGGGCCCGCGGCACCCGCATCTTTTTCCGCATCACCCTGCCTCTTTCGCTCCCCGGTATCGTGTCCGGCTGCGTCCTCGTCTTCACCGGCACGCTGAGCGCCTTCGTCACCCCCACGCTCATAGCCGGCGCTCGCTTCAAGGTCATGGCCACCATCATCTATCAGCAGGCTATGGCGCTGCTCGATTGGCCCTTCGGCGCGGCCATCGCCTTCACCATGCTGATCGCCATCCTCATCCTGTTCGTGGCCTCGTTGCGGCTCACGGAACAGAGGCGGAGCATCTGATGCGAATCGTCCTGCGCTTGCTCAACGCCATCATCCTTCTCTATCTCCTGGCGCCCATCTTCGTCGTCATAGCCACGGCATTCGGCACCAGCGCCTATCCCCTTTTCCCCCCGGAAGGCGTCACCCTGAAGTGGTTTCACCAATTCTGGAGCACACCCGAACTCCGCGACTCTCTGCGCATCAGCGCCACCCTCAGCGCGATTAGCACGGCCCTTGCCACCGTCATCGGAACTTTTAGCGCACTCGCCCTGGTTCGCTATCGCCTCCCTGGCAAGACCACCATCTCCGCCGTCCTGCTCTCCCCCATCCTGTTCCCGGCCATCGTCCTGGCTCTCGCCCTGCTCATCGCCCTTCAGCGCGTGGGCCTGACGCAAACCTTCACCGGCCTGGTCGCCGCGCATACCCTGCTCATCACCCCCTTCGTCGTCCGTCTGGTGATGGCCAGCCTGGCGGAGTTCGATCCTTCCCTGGAAGAGGCCGCGCAGAATCTCGGCGCCGGCTGGTGGCGCACCTTTTTTCGAATCACCCTGCCGCTTATTCGTTCCGGCATCCTGGCCGGTGCGGTCTTTGCTTTCATCATGTCCTTTGACGAACTGGTGGTTACCCTGCTTCTGGCCGGGCCCGAATTGCAGACCCTGCCGATTCGCATTTTCAACTACGTGCAGTACTCGAGCGATCCGACCATCTCGGCCATCTCCACGTGCCTGATCGCGGCCTGGCTGGCCATCGGCATCCCGGTTTATACGCGGTTCTTGTCAGTCCGGCACTCTTAAAGAGGATTTATCTTCGAATGGCTTATCTCACGCTGCGCAAACTGAAGAAAACCTACGGCGCAACCATCGCCGTGGAAGACTTCGACCTCTCCGTCGAGGCCGGGGAATTTGTCGCGCTTCTCGGCCCCTCGGGTTGCGGCAAGACCACCACGCTGCGCATGATCGCCGGCTTCGTCCCGCCCACCGCCGGGGAGATCTGGATCCACGACGCCGATGTCACCCACCTGCCGGCCCATCGCCGCAATGTCGGCCTGGTCTTCCAGAATTACGCGCTCTTCCCGCACATGACCGTGCGCGCCAACATCGAGTTCGGCCTGAAAGCGCATCACGTGGACTCGGCCCAGGCGGACGAACGCGTTCGCTCGGTCCTGGCCCTCGTCGGCCTCTCCTCGCAGGAGCATCGCTACCCCCGCGAGCTCTCCGGAGGCCAGCAGCAGCGCGTGGCGCTGGCCCGCGTGCTCGCGCTCAAGCCCGATCTTTTGCTCTTCGATGAGCCGCTCTCGAATCTCGATGCCAAGCTCCGCGTGCAGATGCGCCAGGAAATCCGCCGCCTGCAGCGCGAGGTGGGCGTGACCGCGCTCTTCGTCACTCACGATCAGGAAGAGGCCATGACCATAGCCGACCGCATCGTGGTCCTCGACCGCGGCCGCATCGCCCAGGTGGGCAGCCCCGCGGAGATCTACGACCGCCCTCAGACCCGCTTCGTCGCCGATTTCATCGGCATTTCCAATTTTTTCGAGGGCGCGCCCGTCTCCGAGGCCGGACGCAGCGTCTTCCGCTGCGAGAGCGGCCTCGAAATCAGCATCCCTCCGGAAAACGCGCCCGGCGCGCCGGGCGCCATGGCCGTCCGCCCCGAAAAGATCGAGTTTGTGAGCGCCGATGCGCCGCATTCGCTTCCCGGAATCATCCGCCAGGCCATGCAACTCGGCTCCACGATGGAATACCTGATCGAACTCAGCAGCGGGGATCGCGTCGTCGTCCACGAGCAAAAACGTCCTCGCGTCTCGATTCGCCAGACGGGCGAGCAAGTCCGCATCACGTGGCAGCCTGCGGACAGCATATTTTTACAGTCTTAAAAGGAGCGTTCCGATGACCGCGTTCGACGATTACGCCAAGAAGTTCGAAACCATCCGCTTCCGCCGCGAAGAGGGCATCCTGGAAATGTCCTTGCACACCAATGGCGATTCCCTGCGCTGGGGTCCCACGGCCCACGCCGATCTGGAGCAGGCATTCCTGGACATCGCCCGCGACCCCGAAAACCAGGTCATCATTCTCACCGGTGTCGGCGAAGAGTTTTCCGGCCCCGCGGTAACTCCCGCGATCAATCGCGCCGTGCCCAAGCTCTCTCCGGTCCAATGGGGCAAGCTGGGCGCAGAATCCAAGCGCTTCACCATGAACATGCTGGCTATCGAAGTCCCCATGATCAGCGCCGTCAACGGTCCGGCGCTGCGTCATCCGGAGCTGCCCGTACTCTGCGACATCGTGCTCGCTTCCCCGGAAGCCGCCTTTCAGGACTCCGCGCATTTCGCCGGCGGCCTCGTGCCCGGCGACGGCGTGCACGTCATTTTCCCGCTGCTCATGGGCCTCAACCGCGGCCGCTATTTCCTCCTCACCGCGCAGAAGCTTTCCGCTAAGGAAGCCCTGGATCTCGGACTTGTCAACGAGGTTCTGCCCCGGCCCGCGTTGCTTCCGCGCGCCTGGCAGCTCGCCCGCCAGCTCATGCAGCAGCCCGAACTCAACCGCCGCTATACGCGCATCCTTCTCACCGAGCATCTTCGCCGGCAGATGCACGATCTCCTCGGCTACGGCCTGGCGCTCGAGGGTCTGGCCATCGGCCAGTAGGCGCGTTCTCGTTTACCCGTTCGAAAGGGGTGTTGTCGTGGCAAACATCGCATTTCTAGGCGCGGGCAACATGGCACGGGGCATGATTCTACGTCTCCTCTCCTCCGGTCATGCGGTCACCGTCTACAACCGCAGCCCGGAAAAGACCGTCGCGCTAAAAGAGGCTGGCGCAACCGTCGCTCCCAACCCGCGCGCCGCCGCGGAGGGAGCCGACGCTGTCTTTTCCTCCGTCAGCGACGATCAGGCCTCCCGCCTGGTCTGGACCGGCCCCGACGGCGCTCTCTCCGCCGCTCTCTCTCCCGCCACATTTATCATCGAGTGCTCCACTCTGTCCCACGATTGGGTGCTCGAACTCGCCGCCATCGTCGCCGCCAGGGGCCTTCGCTACATCGATTGCCCCGTCGCGGGACGCCCGAACGACGCTGCGGCCGGCCAGCTCAATCTTTTCGTGGGCGCCAAGGAAGCCGATCTCGCAGCGGTGCGCCCGCTCTTCGAGCCCCTCCGCAAAAATATCTTTCACTTCGGACCGGTCGGGGCCGGCACCGCCTTCAAGCTGATCTACAACCTCATGGGTGCCACCCAGGTCGCAGCCCTCGCCGAAGCCATGCTGGCCGCGGAGGCGGCCGGCATTGATCTCCACACCGCAGCCCAGGCTTTCTCCGCCGGCTACACGGGCAGTCCCCATGTCATCCGCCACTCCGCCGTCATGGCCGAGGGAAAGCGCGGGCAGGCCGTCGCCTTTTCTGGACGCGGCCGCCTCAAGGATTCCCTCTACGGAGTGCACCTGGCCGAGAAACTTCACCGCCAGGCCTTCCTCGGCAAAGCCACCGTGCATGTCTTTGAACAGATGGTCAATCAGGGCATGGGTGCGTCCAACGACAGCGAGCTGATCGACGCGCTGCGCGCCGAAGCCCGCGTCCAGTCGCCGCCAAAACCATCCCAGAAATAATGCTGCATTCCGGCGCGGGAATCCCGGCCGGATCAGTTCTTATGGCAGGTCACGCACGCCGTTCGCGCGTTGTGCTTTTCGTGGCAATCGATGCAGCCGAACATGGCCGTCACCCCGGTCACACGGGCCATGGCCTCCAACTGGTCCACCTGCCCGTGACACATCTCGCATTTCATCCCGGCCTGCAGATGCGCGCGGTGGTTCCAGCTCACACCGGGGAGAACCACATAGACGCGCACCCAGGGTATCGGCGTCTTGGTCTTGGCATAATCCGCCAGCTTGCGGATGGCCGCCTTGTCCGTGGCGACCGTGGCATGGCAGCCCATGCACGTGGCGGTTTCCGGAAACTTCATCAGGACGCCCGGCTCGGGATTGGTGTGACAGAGATCGCAGGTCAGCCCCATGGCCAGATGCTTCTTGTGACTATAAGGGATGGGCTGCACAGGTGGTGGAGCTTCCAAGACTTTTTTCAGCGCTTTCTGCTTGGCGGCTGAGGGCGACGGTGCCTGTTGGGCCGGGAGCCCGAGGGCGACGAATAGGAGCGCCGCCAGGGTGTGCGCGGTCACGAGCAGGGCGAAGCTGCCTTTATTTCGTATCACGAGCCACCTCCGCGAATCAGAACTAGCCCACTCCTGAGTCAGCCTGCCGGTTGCAAGCGGGCAAAGACCCTGGCGAATCGTCCGGCTTCTTTCCCGCTCTTATGTTTTTTTCTTCACGACTTCCTCGATGCTTCTTCCGAAGTCCTTGAGCATGACTATCGCCGCATTGCGCCCGGGGCCACCCGAGACCGAACCGCCGGGATGCGTGGTGGCACCGGTCTGGTACAAGCCGGGGATGGGCATGCGGTGTTGCGCCCAGCCCGGTACGGGGCGCAGCGGGCCGGTCTGCGCTGGATCCTGCGCCCCGCCGTGGCACGTGCCGTGCCAGTTATGCGGGTTCATGCGCTCGAGATCCAGGGGACTTTCCACAATGCGCGCCAGGATCTTGTCGTCGGTTAGATTCGGCGAAAAACGCCGCAGGTAATTCAGATTGGCGTCGGAGATCTGGTCTTTGATCGTGTCCCAGTGCTGCGGGCCTTCTTTCAGTTCGTAGGGCAGATTGCCGATGACTTTGATCGTGTGTATGCCTTTGGGAGCGCGCGAGGGATCGGCAACCGTGCTGCAGACCACCAGCAGCGGCGGCTCCTCGACATTCACCCTCTTGCAGGCAAAGTCGTAGCCCACGCGCAGCGCGCGCTCCGGAGTCGCCATGGTGCCGGAAGCCACCGGCGAGATCGTGCCGCCGGCGACCGCATACGTCGGGGGTTCCGTCGTGGTGTAGTGCGTGACGAACAGGGTGATGCCCGCCTGCCAGGTCTCCACGCCTTCGATGAACTCTTTGCCGAATGCCTCGCGCGGCGCCATATCCACGAGGTGCTTGATGTGCACTGTGGAAAGCACGGCCTTCTCGCCACGGTACGAGCTGCCGTCGCCGCATTCCACGCCCGCGCATTTGCCGTTTTCCACGATCAGCCGCCGCACCCATTTGTTGGTGAGGATCACGCCGCCATGCGCTTCGATCAAGCGCGCGAGGGCCTGCGTTAACGCTCCCGAGCCTCCCTTGGGGGTGGTCCAGCTCCAGCGCTGGCGCCCGGAGACCAGCGCATAGGCCAGCCGCCCGGTCATCGAGTCTTCCGGCGGCACCACCGTCTGATAGGCCATCCAGATCATGAACGCCCGGCAGTGGTCGTCTTCGAAATTGTCGCGGATGATCTCCCACGCGGACATGGCCACGCGCCGCTGCCACAGCTTGCCCTTGGGATGCGCCGCCAGCAGCTCGTTGACCGGCTTTCCGAATCCTATCGGCGTGTAGGCGCTGGCGCCGAAGATCGGTCCGACCTCCGCATACTCGGTGATCATCTGCCGGTAAGCCGCCGCATCCTTCTTCGAAAACCGCGCGAATTCCGCGCACGTGCGGTCCAGGTCCCGCCACTGCGTGATGTAACTGCCGTCGGCAAACGGTAGATGCACCACCGGATCGGGAAAGATGTACTCCAGACCGTACTCGCCCAGCCCCAGCTCGTCGTTGCGCATCAGCGGGCTGTCTTGAATCAGGACGTGGGCCGACGAGCACACATCATGTTTCACTCCCGGCAGCGTTAATTCCGCGGACTTAACGTCACCGCCGACAATCGGCCGGCCTTCCAATACCACGCAGCGATAGCCGGCTTTGGCCAGGTAAGCCGCAGCGATCAGGCTGTTGTGTCCGGCCCCCGCAACCACAATATCAAAGCGTTCGCCCGGCGCCGTTCCCGGCCCCAGGGAGATCGATTTGGCCGCCAGCGGCGCGATGGCCGCCCCTTTTACGAATCCACGCCGCGACATGTTGCTCATGCGCTTCCTCCTGCTCTTGCGCGCGCATCCTGCCGCGCGCGCCCTTCGCTTTTCCGCAAACCTGCTCCTCCGCTACACCGCTGCCCGAAAACCGGCCGCCAGGAACGGAATAACATACTTCAAAGCGACTTCAGGCCGGGACGTGTCGAATCCCTTCCCGGCGATCGTCTGAATCTTCCCCGTATCCGCGAGCACAAACAGCATCACTCCGTAGAAACAGTTCAGCCGCCAGTAAAATACGTCGTCGGGCAGGCTGGCGTTGGCCTTGCGCAATTCCTTCGGCACTACCATGAATTCCGAATTGTAAATTTCCGCCATCAACTTGCGCACTTCCGGCGTCGGGTCCGTCGAAGCCCGCCCCAGCAACCGCCGGAACGATTCATTTTCCCGGCTTGCCCGGAACGCCGGCTCCAGCAGCGCCCACAGCAACTCCTCGAGACTCGGCTTCTTGCCGCTCTGCAGCAACTTCTCGATCCGCTGCTCGCGCTCCTCCCGCAACGGCAGCGCGCGCCGGTAGATTACGGCCTTGAATAGCTCTTCCTTGGTTCCGAAATGGTAGGGCACCGCGCCCAGGTTGACCTTCGCCGCGTGCACGATCTGCCGCACCGATACGCCATTGAAGCCGTAGCGCGCGAACAGCTTCTCCGCCGCATCCAGCAGCCGCTCCCGCGAGACGAGCCCTTGCCGCCGCTTCGTCACCGCTTTCCGTTTCCGCCGTTTTCCCATGCCGCCCCTTGCCGCCCGCGAGGCCCTTCGGCGCCCTCATAAATAGCACCGGGCATCGCCAATGGCCAACACTTTTTTCATACGTACGTATGAAAAATATTCCTTGACACTATTCATACAAATGTATCATAAGCGACGGTACCCGGTTCCGCGGCGCTCCGCCGCCGCCGGAACCCGGCGCACACGCAAAGGGGGGTCCCGTTCCATGAAAAAGAAAACCGGTCATCCGACTCGCCGCGAGTTCCTCAAAAATGCCGCAGGGGCAGGCTTGGCACTGGCCGGCTCCGCAGCAACGTCCTGGGCGAATAACCACCCCCATCCCTCTCCGCAGAGCCTCACCTACCTCGATCGCCGGATGTATAGCCGCAACATGGAGCTCATCGCGCACATCCTCCCGGGCCATGACCGGGGCGGAAAGATGCAGATGATGTCGGT
Source organism: Terriglobia bacterium (assembly GCA_020072785.1). Taxonomy (NCBI): domain Bacteria; kingdom Pseudomonadati; phylum Acidobacteriota; class Terriglobia; species Terriglobia bacterium. Next base: position 148,079 of record JAIQGG010000005.1, read on the forward strand.
GGGGCGGCAGCGCTATCTTTTGCAGCAAGGGGACGTGTTTGACATCTCCGATCTGCACAATCCGAAGATGTACAACCCGCAAGGCTACGAGGGTTACCAGGTCCAGGTGGCCTACAACAAGAACCTGAAGAAATGGATCCTGATGACCGGACAAGGGGCGCCCATTACCAGCTCGACTCCGGAAGCGCCCAATGGCAAGTACGATGACCCGAAACTGCTGAACGCGTGGAGGAACTACAAAGGGCTCCGTGGCGTGCGGTTCTACGATGCGACGGATCCGTCGAAGATCGTCAAGCTCTCGGAATTCAGCACCGGCGCCACCGGCTCGGGCACCCATCGCAACTATTACGACGGCGGACGGTACGCCTATCTCGACACGGCCCCCGATGACAGTTTCAGCCACCAGATCTCGTACTTCCGGCCGCTGGTGAACGGCAACATGATTGTGGATGTCTCCGATCCTTCCAATGCCAAGGAAGTCTCGATGTGGTGGGTGCCCGGCTCGCGGAAGAACGAGCAAGCCGAATATGAGAAATGGCAGTGGTCCCAAATCAAGTACGAGCATATGGACCAGACGCCCTTCGCCGGGCTTCACGGGCCCGTGTACGTCCCCAAAAAGATCGAGGACGGAGGCAACCGCGGCTACGGCGCGTGGGGATGCTTCGGCTTGATCATTCACGATCTTTCGGATCCCAAGAATCCGAAGGAGATCGGCCGGTTTGAGCCGCCCCCGCAATACGGGGCGGGAGGCATCGCCTTCCACACCATCTGGTGCGGGATGCTCGATCGCGGATTCGTCATCGGGAATGGGGAGACCACCAATCCCGACTGCAATCAGATTTTTCTCCCGGTCTGGGTCATTGATGTGCGCGACGAAAAGCGCCCCGTCCCCGTTGCGCAATTTCCTCGTCCGGTGCCTCCTCCCGAAGCGCCCTACCGCGATTTCTGCTTCAAGCGCGGACGCTTCGGGGCGCACAACCCGCCGCATTTGAAGGCTCCCGGCAATATCTCTCCGAACTTCATCGCCTATTCGTATTTCGACGCCGGCTTGCGCTGCTACGACATCGGCAATCCCTACCGGCCGGAAGAGGTTGCCTACTTCATTCCCCCGCAAGGCGGGGATTTGAAGAAGTTCGGCAGTTGGAACCGCACCGTGGACAACGTCCTCATCGAATGGGACCGCAATCTGATCTACGTCGCGGCCGATACAGGCATCTACGTGCTGAGCTGCCCGAACCTCGGCAAGCCCATCCTCGACCCCATGCCGGTGGCCGAGTGGTCGCTCGACAAACTGAACGAAGGCGCGCCGTAGATCGCGTAAGTGCAACCAATCCGGCATTCAGGCCGTCTACTACTGCAACTGCCCATGGCACCCAGGGCGGCGTACTTCTGCATACCGGCAGCGGAGCCACACCCGTCGATCGGCGGGACAGGCGGCCGGCATTACCTGGTCTTGTTCCACTCTAACCTCGCGGAGGGTTTATGAAGGTTTCGCGCTTTATCGGGTGCTCCACCGCCGTCGTGCTTCTCGCCGCCGGCATGGCCGCACTCGCGCAGACTCCGGCCCTGCAAACCATTCGCGTCGTCAGCTTGCCGGGACGTCCCCTGCCCCTCGTCGTTGCCGAAAAGCAGGGCATCCTCGCCCGCCACGGCATCGCCATGCAGCTCGAAGTCATGCCCAATTCCAACGATTTGCGCGGCGCTCTCGCTAGCGGTAAGGCCGATGTCGCCTATGCCGCGGTGGACAACGCCGTGGCCATGGTCGAGCTCGCCGGCGCCGACGTGCTCATCGTCATGGGCGGCGAAGGCTCGCTGAACGAACTGATCGTGCAGCCGGGCATCAAGTCGATCTCCGATTTGCGCGGAAAGATCCTCATCGTCGACGCTCCCAACACCGCTTACGCCCTGCAGCTCAAGAAAATCCTTCTCTCCAAGGGCCTGCAAGCTGGTCGGGACTACGAGATCAAGCCCGTCGGCGCCACCCCGCAGCGCCTGGTGGCCATGCGCGAGCACAAAGAGTACGCCGCATCCATGCTCGCCCCGCCCACGTCGATTCTCGCCCAGCGCGCCGGCTTCGTCAGCCTCGGCTCCACGCAGGAACTCATCGGCCCGTACCAGGCCGGGGGTGCGTTCGTGCTCCGCCCCTGGGCCCGCGCACATGCCGATCTGCTGGCGAACTATCTCGCGGCCTACGTCGAGGCGCAACGCTGGCTCCTGGCCCCGGCCAACAAGCAAGCGGTCATTGACCTGCTCATGCAGGATGCGCATCTCCCCGCCGATGTCGCCGCCGAAACCTACCAGCTCGAGGTCAGCAGCCCGGGAGGCTGGGCGCAGGACGCGCGCTTCGATTTGCAGGGCTTCCAGAACGTCCTCAAGTTGCGCGCCGAAGTCGAGGGGCAGTGGGGCGGCAAACCGCCCGCGCCGGAGAAGTATTACGATTCCGCCGTTTACCAGAAGGCGCTGGCCATGCTGCAGCCAAAACAGTAACGTTCACGATGCCTCCGCGGCAGCGTGGAAGGACGGACTCGGAGCAATCAGTCCAAGAGAAAGTTGCAAATTGCGATTTACACCACTCAAATGGAGGACAGCTTGAAACGATCTATCGGACTTGGATGGATTCTCCTCGGCGTGCTCGCCGCAGGAGCCGCGGCCGCGGGATACCACGTGGTACAGAAAGTGCCCATCGGCGGCCCGGACAAATGGGATTATGCCCTGGTTGACGAAGCCGCCCGCCGCGTTTACGTCACCCATTTCGACCAGGTCAACGTCCTGGATGCCGACACCGGCGCGGAAGTCGGCAAGATCGCCGACCTGCACGGAGCCCACGGAATCGCTCTGGCCCCCAAGTCCGGACGCGGTTTCATTACCAATGGCCTCTCCGATGCCGTCACCATCTTCGATCTGAAGACCCTCCAGAAGATCGCGGAGATTCCCGTGGGCAAAAAGCCCGATGCCATCGTCTATGACTCGGCCACCGAGCGTGTTTTCGCCATGAACGGCGAGAGCAACGACGCCACCGCCATCGACCCCGCCACTGGCAAGGCCATCGCCACCTTCCCTCTCGGCGAGGGGCCGGAATTCGCCGTCTCCGACGGCGGGGGGCATCTCTTCATCAACCTCGAAGACGAAAGCAAGACTCTTCGCGTCGATTCCAAGGCCATGAAAGTTACCGATCGCTGGCCGCTGGCGCCCTGCGCCACGCCCACCAGCATCGCCATGGATGCCGCGCATCACCGCCTCTTCGTCGGTTGCCGTAGCAAAGTCATGGCCGTCCTTAATGCCGACACCGGCAAGATCATCACCACGATGCCCATCGGCGGCCGCGTGGACGCCACCTTTTTCGACGCCGCCACCGGCCTCGCTTACTTTTCCACCGGCGATGGCACCGTAGACATTTTCCACGAGGACACCCCCGACAAATACACCGCCGTCGAAAGGGCGCAGGCCCTGCCCGGGGGCAGGACCATGGCCCTCGATTTGAAGACGCGCCGCATCTACGTCCCGGCCATGGACGCCGGCAAGTTCACCGTCCTGGTCCTCGCACCGTAACTTTCTGCTCCCCGCGATTCCCAGGCCAGCCTGGGAATCGCGGGGACAACGAAGACTCGCTCGCTGGAATTGATCCGCAAAGCACAAGGAATCGAAAGAGGACACTCATGCTTAAATACTCGCTGCTTCAACATCCCTTCCCTGCTCTAGCCCTCTTGTTGCTTTTCGCTGGTGTGCTCGCCGGCACCGCCCGCGCACAGCAACAGCGCGAACGCACCATCGACGAGGTCAAAACGGAAGCGGTGCGCCGCGCGGAAAACGGGATGTATCCGCTCATCGGACTCGATCCCGCGGATGTCCGGGAAGCGTTCGCTTCCATCAAATCGCTCGATGACGATGACTGGGCCGCGGGTTTCGGCGCGGTGGCCGACCGCTATATGGCTCAGGCAAAGGCTCTCGAAGCCAGCGATCCCGCCAAAGCCAACGCCGCTTACGTCCGGGCATGGCGCATCTATTCCTTCGGCCGCTGGCCGGTGCCGTCGTCCCCGGGCAAGCAACGCAACTATGCCAAAGCACTCGAAGCCTTTCTCGCCCATGCCCGCTTCATGGACCCGCCCTTACAGGTTGTGCGCATCCCCTTTGAAGGCTCCGAGATCGTCGGCTACTTGCGCCTGCCGAAGAATGCGAAAGGTCCCGTACCCCTGGTGATCGCCATCAGCGGTTTGGATAGCCGGAAGGAAGATCTATCCGAAAACTTTGGTGCCATTCTGCCCTACGGCATCGGCTTTCTGGCCGTGGATTCGCCCGGCACGGGGCAAGCGCCGATCAAGGCCAGCGAAACCGCGGAACGCATGTTCTCGCGCGTGATTGACTACGCCCTGACGCGGCCGGAGGTGGATAAGACGAAAATTGGCGCTGACGGCCAGAGCTTCGGCGCCTACTGGGCCACCAAGCTGGCCATCGTCGAGCACGCGCGCGTGAAAGCCGTGGTCGCACAATCGCCGCCTGTCCACGCTACGTTTCAGAAAGACTTTGTACTGAAAAATACGCTGGGCAATCGCGAGTATCTGTTCGGTCTCGTGCCGGCCCTCACGTCCATCTACGAGAATGCCAAGACAATTGACGACCTGGCGGAACTTCTCCCCAAGATGTCACTCGTGTACCAGAAACTCCTCGGCAAGCCGACAGCGCCGATGCTGATCATCTCCGGCGCTCTGGACACCCAGGTTCCCGTCTCCGACACCTACCTGCTCCTCAGCAACGGTGACGTGCCGAAGGAGGCCTGGATCAACCCCCAGGGCGGCCATCTCGGGCGCCAGGTGAAAGTCTGGCCCGATCCGGTCATCTTTCGGCAGGTCATCATCCCCTGGCTGGTCCGCACATTGGGAGTGGAAGGCGGCGACAAGGAAGCAGCGAAATAAAGAAGTAAGGAAACAGCATTGCGAGAAAGAGGTTGAAAGTCGAAAGTTGAATGTTGAAAGTTGGGACAGAAGAAAGAAGCAATACAGGGAGCTACGCCACGAAGAGCATTCGTGGGCAGAGGGAGCAGGCCCGGAATGGGCAGCGCTCCCTGCCCCCACCCCCATGTTTTCGTAAGAGTGGCAAATACAGGACTTAGAGGAGAGGGATGTCTAAGAGGGGCAAGGAAATGAGTTGAAGTGGCTGTTTTTTCAATGGTTTGTGGGTGGCTCGTAAAAGCGACAAACAAACGACCTATGGCTGCGATCTGTTTATAAGAAAGTAACTGGTTCGGGGCCGAAGATCTTAAAGAAGTTAAAAGAACTACGCGGTTGGAGCCCATAAATGGCGCGGCACAGAAGAATCATGCCTGCGTAACTAAATCATTATAACATATTAGTATCTATTGCCAAATGATTACTCGTAAGTGGCTTGTCTGCATTGGGATAGGGGATGCCGGTTCTGATTGGTAAGGCGGAGAAGTGTCTCTTGACACTGCCGTCGCTCTTATCGAGGGCACCCAAATTCTTTCTGGCGCGGTAAGGGTTAGCCTCTTGCAAGGGTCGCCAAAGGGCCCCTACCGAAAAGCTGCCGGCTACGGCATCTTGGCAGGCGCTCCCTGGATCATCGTCTGATAGCTGATGGAGATGACCCACTGCCCATTCTGTTTTACCCACAAGCGGGTCACGTGAATCGGTTTGCCGCTATGAGGCTGGTGCAGGCAGGTCATCACCACGGCGTCCCCGAAATCAAACATGCGCGCGGAGACCAGCGGGGGCGGAGCCGAACCCACGCCCAATTGCTTCTGCTCATCGAGCGTCGCGATGCGGTCCGCCTTGTGGTTCGGATGATCGCCACCCGAACTCACCTGCACGAACTCCTCGGCGATGTGCGGCGCCCAGGCGGCGGAGTCATGCGCCGTCACGCCCGTCTCCAGCGCCTGCCACGACGCGATTATCGCCCGCTCCGCTTCGTTCTTCGGCTCGTACGGCACCGTCTTGCAGGGGTTCTCGCACTCCCTCACGCCAGTCCCCGCCGACTTCGGCGGCTCGGCCATCTGCGTCACCTCGTGATACACCAGCGCCCGCCATCCCTCTGCCCGCTTCACCCAGATCCGCAAGGCGTACACTTTCCCGCGATTGGCAGTGACCGCTCCCACATCACCATACGTCCGCTCCTGCACTTCGATCCCGCTTTCCTCGCCTAGCCCGGACTTCGGCAACGCCTGCAGCACTTCTGCCCGCGTCAGCGTCTTTCCCGCCGAATCCGTCCACGTAAACTCCGCGTCCAGCAGCTTGTCCGCCGCGGCCTGGTCCGCTTTTGCAAGGGCCTGCACGAGCGCGCGATCCGCCTGCAGCACCGCCTGATCCTCTCCCGCAGCCACCGCCGGCTGAGCAAGAAGGGCCGCCACCAGGCCTCCAAAGACAAGCGCAAAAACGAGTACAAAGGTGTTTGCGTGTTTCATGGCTTTCGCTTCCTCCCGAAGATTGCCTGCAACAGGGACTCCTTCGACCTAAAAGCGACAGGGGCCGGACTCACGTCCGGCCCCTGTCCATTACGTACCTGCCATCCGCAGGCTCTAGAAGATGAACTTTAGACCCAACTGGATGGCGCGAGAGCCGCCCGAGCCGAGCACGGGGTTGACGGCGGCGGTGTCCGGGGTGGCACAGCCACAGCCGAAGATGCCAGTCTGTGACGGATCGCCGAAGTTGCCCTGGCCCCAACCGCTGCTGCCACCATAGGGATTGGCGAAGTGGGGATGGTTGAACAGATTGAACGTTTCGACGCGGAACTGCGCCTTGAGGCGTTCGCCGAATTTGAAGCTCTTGCTGACGGACAGATCGACGTTGTGGAAGCCGGTATCCCGGAAGATGTTGCGGCCCATCTTGCCCCAGGTGCCCGGGGCCGAAGGAGTCATAACCGAATTGCCGATAGCGTAGCAGCCGAACTGCGCGAGGGTACCCCCGGCGGTTTTGTCGGCCGCAGCATTTATGCACGCAGTCCACTCTGCAATGGATTGCGCAGAGGCCAGCGGGACAGTGACCAAGCTACCCGCGGTGGTGTAACTACATGATCCCGTGGACGCATCTGTAGGATCTCCGGTGCAGTAGGGGAGTGAGTTCGGCCCGCCCGATTTGAAGTCCGCCGGATTGCCGAAGAAATCCCAGCGCTCGGTAGCTTCGCTGGTGCCGCTGATTCCGGTGTCATTGTAGGCCACTGACTGATCATTCACACCCCAGGGCTGGCCACTCTGAAGAGTGAGGATGGTATTGACCTGCCAGCCTTCGAGGAGCTGACTCCTGGTCTTCTTTTCGGGGAGGCTGTAGGTCAGAGAAAGAGTAAAGCGATGACGGATATCGTAGTCGCTGCTGCCATGTTCCGCGGCCGGATTCATGCTGTCCTGGGGAAGGAAGGCAACCCAGTTGGAGGACATGAAGTCCAGGCCGTGGGAATAGGTGTAGCCGGCCACGAAATCAAGGCCATGATAGTTGCGAGCGGTCAGAGTGCCCTGCAAGCCGTTGTAGGTGGAACCGTAGAGATTGGAGAGCTGGTTGATGATCCCGAGATAGGGGTATTGGGCAGCGTAAGGCCGGGGCCCCCCACCCAGAGCAGGCTGATTGACGTCCCGAACACCGGTCAGCTTCACGCCGTGATTACCGACGTAGGAAAGGTCGAGGGAAAGCTTGCCGGAGAAGGCGTGCTGGATACCCAGCGTCCAGTTCTCGACGTATGGAGTCTTGAAATTGCGATCCATGGAGAAGGTGTCACAGGGATCGGGGTTATTGCCACCGGCTTCCAAGGCCAGGCCATCGCCGCACTGAACCAGTCCCGTGACGCTGGCCGGATAGATGGCGGTGGATTGATCCACCCAATTAAGGCTCGATCCGGGGAGCGTAATTCCCGAGGTGATGATGTTTCCGATGCCTGGGGTGGTGACCGAGGGATCGCCAGTGACAATCGTGGCGCCTGTGGGAATCGTGCCCACACCTAGGGTGACAGTATTTTGCGTGTTTTGCTGGGACATGAAGGTATTCATGGACAAGAGGCTGTAAATGAGGCTGCCCCCTGCGCGGACGATGGTAGTGCCCTTACCGCTGACATCCCAGGCGACACCAAAACGCGGGGAGAAGTTCTTGTGATCGCCATTGTAAACCGAAGAGATGTTCTTGCCGACTTGCTCCAAGCCGACCGAAGGCTCCCAATTGCCGAGCAGATTGCTGGCTTCGGTGGGAACGCCGCGGTACTCGTAGCGCAAACCGAGGTTCAAAGTGACATGGGGAGTGATGCGCCAGTCGTCCTGGACAAAGCCGGCGTAGAGCCATTGAGTGATGTTGCGAGTGGGATCGCCGGCCAGAAAAGTGGTGTTGCCGGGAATGCCCTTGAGAAAATTTTCCAAACTACCAAAGCGGATGCGGCCGCGGCCGCCGCGGAAGGTGGCCTGGTGGACCATGTCTTTGCGGAGTTCCCCGCCAAACTTAATGGCGTGCTTGCCACGCAGATAGGAGACCTGGTCAATAAAGTCAACGACCTTGTCGGGTCCGACGATCTTGGGGAAGTTGTGGAAAGCGCCCAGTTGGGTGAAGCCGGAAACGCGGAGATCGGGGATTCCGCTCAACAGGGGATTGGAAAGGCCGGTGTTGATGACGTAGGGGTAATTGACATCGTTGGGGATGATCTGGAGAACGTAGTGAGTAAAACCTCCGCGGAACTCGTTGACCCAAGTAGAGTTGGGGGTCCAGGTCCAGGTGCCGGAGACATCCTGGGCGCGGGAATGAACGTTGGTGCGGAATTGGGGAAGCAGCTCGATGAAGTCAAAGCCCACGATGGTGTCGTTGCCGAAGAAATAGGAGCCGCTCAGGGCGTTATGTTCGCTGATGTGGTAATCCACTTTGCCCAAAGCGTTCTTGGAACTGTTCTCGTTGGGATAGTTGATGAGAACACCTTTCCCCTGGCTGGAGTTGGGCGTGTAAAATCCCGCCAGATAGCTGCTAAGCGGGTTGACCGACATGCTTTGAGCGATAATATCCGCCGTGGCGTCCGGAATGCTCTTGGTGCAGTCGCCGGTGAGGAGCACAACGCAGCCGTTGCCACCGCCACCCGCGATGGAAGCGGTTGTGGGGACGTTGGCCTGGATCGAATTGCCGACGGTGTACATCAGGCCCTCATATGCGCCGAAATAGAAGAGTTTATCCCTGATGATGCGGCCGCCCACTGTGGCGCCGTACTGTTCGAGATTGAGTGGCGTTTTCTCCGCGGCAAGACCGGTACTGGGATCGATCGCGGGGTTGAAGTAGTTGCGGGCATCCCAGGAATCCTTGCGGCCAAAGGCATAAGCAGTGCCGTGGATGTCGTTGGTACCGGACTTCAAGCCGACGCTGGTGACGGCGCCGGGCTTCCAGCCGAATTCGGCCTTGGGGTTGACCTGGGTGTTGAATTCCTGAATGGCGTCGATGGGAAGGATGGTCGCGGCGTCGCCGATGACCGCGGCGGCGTTGGTGATGCTGAGGCCCATGAAGGCTTCGTCGTTGGTGATGCCGTCAACGATGTAACTGGTGTCCTCGGGCCGGATGCCGTTGGTGCTCTGGGTCCAGGGTCCGCCGCCAGGGTAGATCGTGGTGCCGGGGCGGAGGGAGACGAGGTTCTGATAGTTGCGGCCGTTCAACGGGAGGTCGTTGATGATCTCATTGTTGATGGTGCCGCCGAGGGTGGTGCTGCTGGTGTCCACCATGGGGACGTCCTCGGTTACCGTGATCGTCTCGGTCTTCGCGCCAGTCTGGAGAACGACATCAACGCGGACCTCCTTGCCAACCTCCAGCAGGATGTTCTGGCGATCAAGCGCCTTGAAACCTTTGGCCTCCACATGCACTTTGTACGTACCTGGCAGGAGATTGGGCGCCAAGTATTCCCCGGATTCATCCGTGGTCAGGTTGCGCGAGATCCCTCTCTGCACGTCCGTGACGGTCACGGTGGCACCGGCGACGTTCCCGCCGGATTGGTCGGTGACGGCTCCCATGATGCGACCCGTGCTGCCTTGCGCAAACATCGGCACACAGGCCAGCAACAGCGCGAGACTCACAGTCAAAATGCGCACAGCCATTCCCAAACGGAATTGCCGTTTCATAGTGCTTCCTCCGGTATTGGAACGCATGAAAAGCCTCCACCCCTGAAAAATGGTATAACCGCTATACCGTCATATGAGACGATGTGTCAAGCACTTTCCTCAAAAAAATTACTTCCAGCAATTACAAAGATTCGTCCTCCAAAAGCTATTCCCCAGTAATTTAATGGGTTAGACTGCCCTGCCGGGGAAACGAGGACTAGCCAACTCCGCTTCCCTCCGATTTTCCCCTACCGACTCTGGAGGCTGCCATGAGACGAATCCATACCGGCGCCCTATTCGCGGTCAGCATCCTGGCTGCAGGTACATTCGCCGCCCCAAGCGATAAGTCCGCCACTACGGCCACTGCGGAAACGGCCGCCATCCAGGCAGACCTCGCTTTGGTGCAAGCTATCGAAACGGGCGACCAACCCGCCTTGGCTGCGCTTCTGGATGATGACTTTACCTGGACCGACCTGGAGGGGCGGACGCGCACCAGGGCGCAGGTGCTTCAGGACCTGACGAAGCTCACCGCCAGCAAGACGAACCTGCGGGTGCGCAACTACGGCACCGTCATCTTTTTTACCGGCAGCGCCCAAGTCGCCGCGCATAACATCCGCTTCGTGCGCGTCTGGGTAAAGCGCCCCAGCGGCTGGCGCGCACTGCTGCATGAGGACACCGCCATTGTCGGGAAAACCGCCGCACCACAGGCCACCGTTCCCGCCGGTACTCGCTGCGAGAATCCCTGCACTGCCGTGCCGGACATGCCGCAAGCTCCCGTCGCGCGGGAAGTCGTCGCCTCCTGGCAAGCCCTGGAGACCGCCGTCAACCGCCGCGACGCCGACGGCTGGGCCGCGCACGTCGCCGACGAGTTCGTCTTCAACGTAAAAGATAACGGCAACCCGCTCACCAAAGCCGACCGCATTGCCACCATCAAAAAACAGGCGCAAGACGCCACCACCACGGACATCGGCGCGGTCCTGCCCGGTTCCATGGCTGTGTGGGTCTTCGGGGAGACGGCCGTAATGGCCGATGTTCAGCAGCCGACCATCGGCGGCGATCCCTATCGCGCCATGCGTATCTGGATAAAACGCGACGCCCGCTGGCAGCTCGTCTATAGTCAGCAGACGATCATCCGTCATCCCGTGCAAGCTGCTCGGTGATCGGCCTGCAGCGGCACCGCGTTCGGCACTGGAGCAGTACCCTTCCGCGCGCCCGCACAGGCCGCCCTCGTGCTCCTTTTCCATTTGTGGCACAGTAACAACCCATGCCCGAGTCCCGGAATCCACAACGCTCCTGGCGTGCCGCCCTTTCCTATCCGGACTTCACGCTTTACCAATCCGCACGGCTCCTGATCGGCTTCTCCCAGGCCATGCAGTCGGTCGCCGTCGGCTGGCAGGTCTACGAGATCACCAAGCGTCCCCTGGATCTTGGTCTTGTTGGGCTGGCGCAGTTTCTGCCCGGAATCTTGCTCTTCCTTGTCTCCGGCCATGTCGCCGATCGTTTCGACCGCCGCAGGCTCTACGCGTTTTGCTGCGCGGGATTTGCCGTTTGCTCCAGCCTGCTTCTCTTGCTCATCTATCGGGGAAACCATTCGGTCTACCCCATCTATCTCGTGCTCATTCTCCTCGGCGTAGTTCGTTCCTTCAGCTGGCCCCTGGGCCAGGCGCTCTTGCCGCAGTTGATTCCCGAAGAACATTTTCCGAATGCCGTGGCCCTGGGCGCAACCGTCACGCAGACGGCCATGATCCTCGGTCCGGCCATCGGCGGCGTCATTTATGCATTCTCCCGCGGCCCTTCGGCCGTCTATGGCACCGCGGCCGCCGCTTCGCTGGGCGGCATGTTGGCCACGCTCCGCATCCGCTCCCGGGCCAAGCCGCGCCCGCCGGAGCAGATGAGCCTCACCACGGTCCTGGCAGGCCTGCGCTATATCTGGACCCAGCGCTTGATCCTCGGCACGATCTCGCTCGACCTCTTCGCGGTTTTACTGGGAGGCGCGGTGGCTCTTCTTCCGGTCTACGCGCGGGAAATTCTCAGCACCGGGCCCTGGGGTCTCGGCCTGCTGCGCAGCGCCCCCGGGGTCGGCGCCGCGGCCATGGCCTTTCTTATGGCCCATCGCCCGCTGCGCGGGCGCGCCGGGGCGACCATGCTCTGGTGCGTCGCCGGTTTCGGCTTGTTCACCGTTCTCTTCGGGATCTCCCGAAGCTTTCCGCTCTCTCTGCTTGCCCTGCTGCTCGTCGGCGCCACGGACATGGTCAGTCTGATCATCCGCAGCACCATGGTGCAGCTCGCCACGCGCGATGAGATGCGCGGCCGGGTAGGCGCCGTCAACATGCTGTTCATCGGGGCTTCCAACGAGCTTGGCGAATTCGAGTCCGGTCTCACCGCCGCATGGTTCGGAACCGTCCCGGCCGTTGTCCTCGGCGGCCTCGGAACCCTCTTCGTCGCCGCCATCTGGGCCTGGCGCTTCCCCGAAATCCGCCATTCCGACCAATTCAGTGGCCCGCAATCCTAGTCCGCAGCGGCCCCGGCCATCAATCCTGTACGGTATAGATCCATATCTCGGCACCGTGATCGGCCCGCGCCGGAACGGCCAGGAAGAAGCGATCGAAGCCCTTTCTTCCTTTTCCAAAGTAACCGGCAGTGCGCGCGCCTAGGGACGAGGGCACCTTGGTGAGAAGCTGGTAGTGATCGGCGTCCTTCTCTTGAAATACGCTGATATAACCCTCTGCCCCCGGAATGTAAACGCGCTGGCGCGCGGAATCGTAGAACACTTCATCCGCTTCCTGGACGCAGGGGAGCGTGGCGACCACGCGGCCGGAATTGGTGTCCAGCACGACCAGGCTGGCCGGCTGATGCGTGACGACAAACAAGCGGTGCTCCGCCTCATCCAGCGCCATGGGAAAGTTCTGCTCCACGGTCAAAGGCCACCGCGTAATCGCACGGGTGCTGCGGTTGATCACCGCGACCTGCTTCAAATCCGGTAGATTCACGTAAATATTGGGGCCCGACTTCTCCAGCTGGAAGGATTCGGGATGGGCGCCCAGGACATATTCCTCCTTCAGCCGCTCGTTGGTCGTGGCATCGACCATTCCGATGGCGCCGGTTTCGTCCTCGCCATAGCCGACATAGACCCGCTTCGTCGCCGAGTCGTAGCGCAGGTTATCAACGTCACCATGGAAATCGATGGTTTTGATCAAATCAAAGGAAATTCCGTCATAGATGTACAGCTTGCCCTTGCTGCTGCCGACAAAAAGCTTCTTTGTCTCCGGAGAGTAGGCTATGCCTTGCGGATTCGGCACCCCGCTGATGCTGTGCGCGCGGATTCTGGCGCTGATGTCGATGACCTCTACCGTATTGTTGCCCAGCGCGGAAATAAAGAACTGGTTCCGGCCGTCGTAACCCGAATGGTCGAATCGTCCCTGCACACCCGGAAGAGGGATGGCTTCCGTCAGGACAAGCGGCTGCGGACGATCCCCTGGCGCTCCTTCTTGCGCGCCTACTTGCGCCGCGAATCCCGCAACCAACGCAACTCCCATGCACAACCTGCAAATCTTCGTCATTCTGGCCTCCGTGCCAAACCCGCGAACGAGCTCATTTCTTCCGAATAAGCCTCAAGACCATACAGCGCAGCGCTTGACGGGTCAATGCCCCGGTGATAGAAGCGCAAGACGGATGCACTGGCGGATACATACCAGAGCGTCTTGTCCATCGTTGTGTAAACTGCGGAGGTCGCTGATGAAACTCCACTTTGCACTCAAAGCCGTCACCTTGTTTGCTCTCCTGGCCGCATTCCTTACGGCTCCGCACCTCTCCCTGCTCACCCACGCCCAGCTCAGTACCGGGAAGCCGCCCGCCGAATCGATCGCTACGCATGGCTACGTGGTCGCTACCAAACCCATCAAAGGCTCGGCCATCCCGGCGGAATACACCCTGGTGCTGACGCGGGACGAGATCTACGTACCCATCGCCATTCGTAAGCCAGAAGGCAACGGGCCCTTCCCCGTCATCACCATGGCTTCCGGCGAGGGGCGCGAAGGCATGAAAAAAGTCGAGCAGTTGACGGAAAGCCTGGCGCAGATGCAGGACCGCATGCTCGCGCGGGGCTACGTCGTGGTCACCATCAACTACCGCAACGAAATCCCGTACGAGTACGAGCACGCCAAGCCGCCGCAAAATCTCCCCGACAGCATCAGCGGAGAGCGCCGCATGCTGAAATCGGGCCCGACGCTCGACCACGAGGACTTGATCGCCATCCTTCGCTATCTCCAGTCCCTGCCCTATGTGGATAAGGACGCCGTCGGCTCGATGGGCGTCAGTCACAGCGGCGAGATGATCCTGAAGGCGGCGAGCGAATACACTTTCGGAGCCGGCGTGTGCATCGAACCCGCCGCGCATGAGTTTCTGACGATCGACACGGGCCCGACGGCGCCCCGCAAGGATACCGAGATCCAATTCAATGACATCGAAGTCGTCCGGAAGAGAGCCAATAAGGCAGAGGCGATGGAGCGCATCCAGCGCATTCACACCCCCATCCTCGTCTTCGGCCGCGATACGGATCACCAGCAGGGCGTTTTCAAGCTGACCTACGAGTGGATGAAAGAAGCCGGCAAGGACGTGGCCTGGCAAAGCTTCGACCACCCTGTCCACGGCTACGTATTCATCTACCCCCAGAAAGACGGCTCCTACAAGCCCGATGAGATCCAGAAAAAGGCCTTCGATATATTCATGGATTATTTCGACAAGCACCTGAAGCATTCGCACGCGGCGGCCCAGTAATGCATGATCCCGTGTGCACCGGCCGGGATGGGGGAGTGGACGAACCATGTTGATCACCCATGACGCCTCTGGCGTCCTCGCACAGTCTCGCTGCTGGCCTCCACTGCGGGGAGTGAAAATTCTCGCGCTGGCCGCTCTGCTTCTCTTCGCCCTGCCGGGCGAGCAAGCCTGGGCGGCGAACGCCAAAGAAGACGGCTCGATCGCCGGCCTTACGGCGAAGCTGGTTGACGTCCATGGCGTCCGGACGCGGTACTACGAGATGGGTCAGGGCGAGCCGCTCGTGCTGGTGCACGGCGAAGGCTGGTCCGGCCACTCCAGCGCCAACACCTGGTCCAAAAACATTCCGGGGCTGGCCCAGCGCTTCCACGTCTTCGCGCCGGATAAACTCGCCTCCGGCATGACCGGCAATCCCCTGGACGACAAGGACTACAACATCCAGGGGGAAGTCGAGCACCTCTACCAGTTCATCCAGACCCTGCATCTCGGAAAAGTGCATCTCATCGGCCAGTCGCGTGGCGGCGGCTGCGCTTTCTTTCTGGCCGTGGCGCATCCGGAGATCGTCAGGACTTTAGTCATCATCGACAGCCTCACGGCCGCACCGGACGGCCCCAACACCCGCCAGGAAGCTTTGGCCAAGTGTCCCAAGGAGCCCGATTGGGTGGAGTGGAAGTGCCGGCTCCAAGCTATCTCCTTCCTGCCCGACGCCGCTTTCGACGACGAGTTCTGGGAGGCCGGAAAATATATGGCCAGCCTGCCGAAATCGCTGGAAACCGCAGCGAAGGTCAAAGCCGGCGCCGGCGAGCCGCTGGCTTCACAATTCAAAGAGTGGAAAAAGACGGTGCACGAGCGCGTGAAAAACGAAGGCCTTTTGCAGATGCCCGTGCTGCTCTATTGGGGACGCAATGATCCCTCGGCCGTTCTGGCACGGGGATTGGATCTCTTCGACATCATCGCGGAGAAAAACCAACGTACGCGGATGTTCATCACAAACAAGGCCGGCCATTTTCACTATCGGGAATATCCGGCAGAGTTCAATCAGAACGTCATCCACTTCATCGACTACTGGGAGCATCAGCCGGCGGGAACGCCGACCGCGGCAGCAAAAAGTTTTTGAAGATGCCGGAGTTATCTCAGACCAGTTTTGCCCGCGAGAGCGGCAATTCCCGGATCCGCTTCCCCGTCGCCGCGAAGATGGCGTTGCACAGCGCCGGCGCAAACGGCGGAACAGCGGGCTCGCCCGCTCCTGCCGGTGGTGCATCACTGGGCACGAGATGAACATGCGTTTCGGCCGGCGTCTCTTTCATCCGCGCCACCGGATAGTTATGAAAATTAGACTGATCGATTACACCGTTCGTCGCCGTAATCTCTCCCATTAGCGCCAGGCTTGCGCCGAAGACGGCCGAGCCTTCGACCTGGGCGCGCACCCGTTCGGGATTGACCACTGTTCCGGCATCAAAGGCCGTATCCACGCGCCGAATCCGGATCTCCCCGCGGCCGCTCACGTCCACGCGGACCACCGTGGCCGCATAAGTGAGAAAGCACCGGTGCACCGCCAGGCCCATGCCCGAGCCCTGGCCGAGTTTCTGCTGGCCCCAGCCCGCTTTCTCCGCTGCCAGCTCCAGCACGCGCCGCAGACGAGCCGTGTCGATCGGGTATTTTTCGTAGGGCGCGCCATAGTTGGGATAGTCCGCAGGCAGGGCGTTGCGCTCGAGGATGCGGTCCGGCCCCAGCAGCGCCAGCAGATACTCCAGGCTGTCGCGCCCGGCGGCGTGCGCCAGTTCGTCCGCAAACGATTGCACCGCAAACGCATGATAGACGTTGCCCACCGAACGCAGCCATCCGATCCGCACGTGCGCTTTCGCGGCACCGTTTTCCACGCGCAGATTGGGAATCGCGAAGGGTACGTCGCACAGGCCGTGATTCAAATCGCGGGGAAGTCCGTACACCGCGTTTACATCGTTCATGGAATTGATCGGCGGGAATGCCGAGCGATGCAGCCAAGCCGTCGGTTTTCCGTCCGGGCCCAGCGCGGCCTTCAGGTACATCGCGGCCACCGTATGGTAGTAGTCGAAATGCAGATCGTCCTCGCGCGTCCAGACCACTTTGACCGGCCGGCCCGTCTGGCGGGAGAGGAGGGCGGCTTCCACCGCGTAGTCCGGCTTCGATTTTCGCCCGAAGCCCCCGCCGAGAAACGTGACGTGGCAGAGCACGTCTTCATTCTTGATTCCCAGCGCCTTGGCGACCGCTCCTTGCACAGCCTGCGGGTTCTGCGTGCACACCCACGCCGTCACTTTCCCGTCGCGGTACTCGGCCACTGCCGCAGGCGGCTCCATCGGAGCGTGCGCCAAATGCGGCGCGTAATACTCCGCTTCCACCACTTTGCCGCCCTTGGAGAATTCCGCATCCACATCCCCGGAGTTGCGAACCACCTTGCACGGCTTGCGCACCGTCTCCTGCAGTTCCCTCTTGTAAGTGTCCGAGTTGTAACTCGCATTGGCCCCGTGATCCCACTCGATCTTCAGCTTCTTGCGGCCTTGCATGGCTGACCATGTGCTTTCCGCCAGAACGGCCACGCCCCCCAGCGCCTGAAACCCGTGCGGCGGTGTGAACGGTTCGATCGGAACAACCTGGCGCACGCCCGCGACGCCGAGTGTTTCCTTGTCGTCCAGGGACTTGATCTTTCCTCCAAGAACCGGCGGCCGCTCGAGCGAAGCGTACAGCATGCCGTCTACGCGCATGTCCTGGCCGAACATCGCCTTGCCCGAACAGAGCTCCGTGATGTCGTAGTTCTTTGCTTCTTTTCCGATGTAGCGCCACTCGCTTCTGGCTTTCAGCGCTACTTCTTCTTTCTCCGGCACTGGCAGTTTTGCGGCCGCCGGCGCCAGTTCGCCGTATCCAATCTTCCGTCCCGTTGGCCGGTGCACGACGACGTGCAGTTCGGAGGCGCATTCGGCCACCGGCACGTTCCACTGCAGCGCCGCAGCGTTCACCAGCATCCTGCGAGCGCTGGCTCCGGCCAGACGCATCACGTCGAAGAATAATCGAACCGATTTCGAGCCATCGGTGTCCTGCGTCCCGTATTTCGGATCGCCCACCGCCTGTTCAATCCGCACGCGGGTCCAGTCGGCATCCAGTTCATCGGCCACCACGCGCGGCAGCGACGTCCGGATTCCCGTGCCCATCTCGGAGCGGTGCGCGATGATGCTTACGCTCCCGTCACGAGCAATGGCCAGATAGACATTCGGCTGGAAAGCCATTCCCTCCGGCAGTCCCGACGAGCCGGATTGGGCGGCCCAGAGAGTCTCCGGATACGCACGGACGCACAACACCAGCGCTCCGGCCGAGACCATTCCCTGCAGAAATCCGCGGCGGCTGACGTTTTCGATTCTGTTCATGGGTCCTCCCGGGTGAAAAACAGCCGGGCTGCGAGAGCTAGAGCTTCACGAACTCCCGGCCAGATCAGTTTTTATGGCACGTATCACAGACCGTCTTGGCATTGTTCTTTTGATGGCAGTCAATGCAACTGAACATCGTCTTGACGCTGGTGGTCTCCGCCATGGCTTCCATCTGCGCCACCTGCCCGTGGCACATTTCGCATTTCATGCCCGCCTGCAGATGCGGGCGATGCGCCCAGGTGACGCCCGGGAGCACGGCGTAAATGCGCACCCAGGGAACCGGCTTCCGGGACTTTGCAAACTCCGCGAGTTTCTGGATGGCCGGCTTGTTCTTGGCAATCGAAGCGTGGCACGACATGCACTTGCTCGTGGCCGGAAACGTCATAAGGGTGCCGGGATCGGGATTCGTGTGACAGGCCTTGCACTGCAGGCCGAAGCTCAGATGTTTTTTGTGGCTGAAGGGGATGGGTTGCGCGGGCGGCGCAGGATGCATCGGGTTATCGGGCACGATCTGCGGAACCGCGGGCGGTGGCCCCGGCGCCTGCGCCGCGAGCGCAACCGCCGTAGACAGGAACATGGACATCGCTACGCTGGCTGCCACCCGGGTGAAATTTTCCTTTTTCCCATTCATGCGCACACCTCGTGGATTAATCCTGCTGCCGCCGATCCCATCGGCCGCTCTGGCCCGTCAACTTTCCCGGTTTCTTCATTGCAGAATCCGCTGCCTGCGCGCGTATCATGCTTTTTTCTTCAGTACTTCCTCTATGCTGGTGCCAAAATCCTTCAGCATCACCGTCGCCGCATTGCGTCCGGGCGCTCCCGTCACCGAACCTCCGGGATGCGTCGTGGCGCCGGTCTGGTACAGGCCGGGGATTGGCATGCGGTGCTGCGCCCACCCGGGCATCGGGCGCATGGGGCCGACCTGCGACGCGCTTTGCGCGCCGGCATGCGCGCTGCCGTGCCAGAAATGCGGGTTCATGCGCTCCAGATCGAGGGGGCTCTCGATGAAGCGCGCGAGGATCTTGTCGTCGGTTAGATTGGGTGCGAAGCGCCGCAAGTATTTCAAATACGCATCGGAGACCTGGTTCTTGATGACGTCCCAATGCTGCGGATCTTCCTTCAGCTCGTAGGGCTGCCAGCCAAGAACCTTAACCGTATGCATGCCCGCCGGGGCGCGCGACGGATCGGCCACGGTGCAGCAGATCACCTGCAGGGAGGGATCCTCGAGAGTGACCACGCCACGGGCATCGTCGTAGGTGCCATGCAACGCCCGCTCCGGAGAAGCCAGAATGCCCGATTCACAGGGGGAAAGTGTGCCGCCGGAGACGGCGTACTTGGGAGGTTCCGTGGTGGCGTAGTGGGTGACAAACATGGCGTGCTCCGCCTGCCAGGTATCCACACCATCGATGAAGTCCTGGCCCCACAATTCTCGCGGCGCCATATCCACCAGGTGCTTGATGTGGATCGTGGAAAGCACGGCCTTCTCGGCCCGGTACGCGCTGCCGTCGTCGCATTCCACCCCCGTGCATCTGCCGTTCTCCACGATCAGCCGCCGCACCCACTTGTTGGTGAGGATCACTCCACCGTTGGCCTCGATCACCCGCGCCAGCGCCTGCGTCAAGGCTCCCGATCCGCCCTTGGGAATGGGACGCCCCGAACGCTGCTGTCCCGGCGCCGCGAAGGCCATCCGCCCAGTCACCGGCGCATCCGCCGGCTCCGCCGACAGATGCGACATATACAGCATGAACGTGCGGCTGTGGTCGTCCTCAAAAGCATCCCGGATGATCTCCCAGGCAGACATCGCCAGGCGCCGCTGCCACAGCCTACCGCGCGGGACATCCGCCAGCCGATCGTTGAGCGGCTTTCCGAAGCCGATGGGCGTGAAGGTCGAAGCACCCAGGATCGACTTGACGGCCTCAAACTCGGTCAGCAAGCGCCGGTAGGCGGCCGCATCTTTTTTGGAAAACTTGGCGAATTCCGCGCAGGTGCGGTCCAGGTCGCGCCACTGCGTCAGATAGCTGCCGTCGGCAAACGGCACATGGAAGATCGGATCGGGATCGATGTACTCCAGACCGTAATTGCGCAGCCCGAGTTCATCGTTGCGCAGCATCGGGTTGGCTTGAATGAAGGTGTGCGCCGTGGCGCAGACGTCGTCTTTGAACCCCCGCAGCGTCAGTTCCGCGGTCTTGACCCCGCCGCCGACTATCGGCCGTCCCTCGAGGACGATGATGCGGTAGCCGGCTTTGGCCAGGTAGGCGGCCGCGGCCAGGCTGTTGTGCCCGGCACCGGCCACGACGATATCAAAGCGATCGCGCGGAGCCGCTTGCGGCTCCAGAGCGAAAGCGTTGACGGCCAGAGGCGCAATGGCCGCACTCTTCACAAAGCCGCGCCGCGTCATCTTGCTCATGCCATGCCTCCCGTGAAACGCGCGCATTCTAGCACGTTCGCGCCAATTGCACTCTTAGGCAAGCGTCAAGCGAGATTGCGCCGCAGGGTCTCGCGATCCAGTTCCTTTTCCCAGCGGGCGACGACGAGAGTGGCGACGCCATTGCCGATCATGTTCACCAGGCCGCGGAACATGCTCATGAAGCGGTCAATGCCCAGAACCAGGGCCATGCCCGCCACGGGGATGGTCGGCACGACCATCAGCGTGCCCACCAGGGCGATGAACGAGGCGCCCTGCACGCCGCTCGCGCCCTTGGAAGTGAGCGTGGCCACGGCCAGGATGGTGATCTGCTGCATCACCGTCAGATGGATATTGGTGGCCTGGGCCACAAAGAGGGCCGCCAGCGTCATGTACAGGCTGCTGCCGTCGGTGTTGAAGGTGTAGCCCGTGGGCACCACGAGCCCCACGAGCGGCTTCGAGCAGCCGAGCTTTTCCAGCTTGGCCATCAAGGTGGGCAGCGCCGTCTCCGACGAGCTGGTGGCCAGCACCAGCAGAATTTCTTCCTTGATGTACACGAGGAACTTGACGATGTTGAAGCCCGCGACCCGGGCAATCGCGCCGAGAATGATGAGCACGAAAAGAATTGAGGTGATGTAGAACGTGGCGATCAGCTTCGCCAGCGGTCCGAGCGAGGCGAGGCCGTATTTGCCGACGGTAAAAGCCATGGCGCCGAAAGCGCCAATGGGCGCGAGGCGCATCAGAATATTGACCACGCCGAAGACCGCATGCATCAGGGCGTCGAAGAGATCAACGAGCGGCTTGCAGCGCTGACCGATGCTGGAGAGCGCGAAGCCGAACAGAACAGCGACAAGCAGGACTTCCAGAATGTCGCCCTTGGCGAAGGCGTCCACCACGGTGGTGGGAATAATGTGCATCAGGAATTCCGTGACGCTCTGCGCCTTGGCGGCGCCGGCATAGTCGGCCACGGCCTTGGCATCCAGTCCGGCGGGATTGACGTTGAAGCCGCCGCCGGGCTTGACCACGTTGCCGACGACCAGACCGATCAGCAGGGCCACCGTGGAAACGATCTCGAAATACAGCAGAGCCTTGCCGCCGACCCGCCCGACTTTCTTCATATCCTGCATGCCGGCGATGCCGGAGACGACGGTGCAGAAAATGATCAGGGTGATGATCATGGTGATCAGGCGGATAAAGGCGTCACCGAGGGGCTTCATGGCGATGGCTTTAGCCGGACTGAAGTAACCCAGGGCTACGGCCACAACGATGGCCAGCAGCACCTGAACCCACAGACTCGCGTAAAACGGTTTCTTGGGTGCTTCCGGCTCCTCGGCGGCGAGGGCAGGCGACTGCGAAGCGCTGAAAAATCCCATTGGTCGGTCCTCTCAAGTGTGACCGCAAAGCGGTCAACCGTTCCTGCAAACGTTCGTTTCCGATTCCAAGCTGGCTCCGTTCGGGGGAGACCAACAGTATGCAGACACCTCGAGTAACGAGACTTTGCCCGATGCACGTCAGAAGCAAATTCACACGCATCGAGGCTCAATCCCGCTGACCGAAGGCACTACACTCCGCCACCTTCTGGAATTGGGTTCCGATGGTGCCAACTGGGGCGCCGCAGCGCAACTATTTTCTGTCTGCGTCCGGCGGAGACGCCCGCGGAGATCGCAAGAAGGGCCCGCGGGAGGAGAACGGCGTGACGCCGGAGGGCCCGGGGGCGCATTTGTAGTGATAATTCTTTCTTATATTATAGGCAATAATTATTAATTGGACTGATTCGCCCCTTCCCTCGCATTCTGGTAACGTCTTTGGCGTACTCCATCTATGGTCGCCAGCGCGTACGAATCGAAGCCACGAGTGTCCGGCACAGCCGGGAGCGCGATTCGTGTAGTCGTGCGAATTCGCCCCATTCCTGGAAGCGCGCGCGGAGACAGCGGCGGGTGATGGCAGCCTAGGAGAGAAATTCAAGCAAGACCCGGGGCCATCATCCAGAGCTGGATGATGGCCCCGCAAATTTTCGGGGCCGCGCAGTTCGCCGCGAGCCATGAGGAGCGAGAAGTGAGCAATCCCCTACCCAGACCCCGGAGCAGCGCGCTGACCGACGGGGCGCACCGCGCCGCGGCGCGGGCCATGCTGCGAGCCACGGGTTTGCGCGACGAGGATCTTGCGCGGCCGCTCATCGGCATCGCGAACACGTGGACCGAGATCGGTCCCTGCAACTACCACTTGAAAGAACTTGCGGAGCACGTCAAGGCGGGCGTCCGGGCCGCGGGCGGCACCCCGCTGGAATTCAACACCGTATCCATTTCCGACGGCATCACCATGGGCAGCGAAGGGATGCGCACGTCGCTGGTGAGCCGCGAGGTGATCGCGGACTCGATCGAGCTGGTGACGCGCGGCAACCTGCTGGACGCGCTGGTAGTGCTGGTGGGCTGCGACAAAACGATTCCGGGCGGGGTGATGGCGCTGGCGCGGCTGGACATTCCCGGGCTGATTCTCTACGGCGGATCCATCGCGCCGGGACAGTTTCACGAACGTCCGGTGACGATCCAGGACGTTTTCGAAGCGATCGGCGCGCATGCGCGAGGCGGCATGTCGGACGAGGATCTGCATGCCCTGGAGTGTTCCGCGTGCCCGGGCGCGGGAGCGTGCGGGGGACAGTTCACGGCCAACACCATGGCGCTGGTGTGCGAATTCCTGGGGATTGCGCCCATGGGGCTTTCGAGCATTCCGGCCACGAACAAAACCAAGGAGACGGCGGGGCACAAGGCGGGCGAGATGGTGATCGAGCTGCTGCGCCGCGACGTGCGGCCCAGCGCCATTATCACTCCGAAGTCACTGGAAAACGCGATTGCGGGGGTGGCCGCAACGGGCGGCTCGACCAACGCCGTGCTGCATCTGCTGGCCATCGCCCAGGAAACGCAGCTGCCGCTGGTGATCGACGATTTCGACCGCATTAGCGCGCGTACACCGCTGCTGGCGGACCTCAAGCCGGGCGGGCGTTTTGTGGCCACAGACCTGTACGCAGCGGGCGGCACGGCGCTGGTGGCGCAGCGGCTGCGCCAGGCGGGTCTGCTGCACGGCGAATGCCTCACCGTGACGGGAAAGAGCATCGGAGAAGAAGCAGCCGCGGCGAAAGAGACACCGGGCCAGGAAGTGGTGCTCCCGGCGGCCAAGCCGATCAAGCCCACGGGCGGGCTGGTGATTCTGAAGGGCAACCTTGCGCCGGAAGGCTGCGTGGTGAAAGTGGCGGGGCACAACATCCAGGAGTTCCGCGGGCCGGCGCGGGTGTTCGACAGCGAAGAAGCGTCGTTCGCGGCGCTGCAACAGGGCGGAATTCGCGCGGGCGACGTGGTGGTGATCCGCTACGAGGGACCGAACGGCGGACCCGGAATGCGCGAGATGCTGGCGGTGACCGCGGCGCTGGTGGGAGCGGGGCTGGGCGACAGCGTGGCGCTGCTTACCGACGGGCGCTTCTCCGGAGCGACGCACGGACTGATGGCCGGGCATGTGGCGCCGGAAGCGGCGACGGGCGGACCGATCGCGGCGCTGCGCGACGGGGACATGGTGGTGTTCGACATTCCGAAGCGGGCGTTGCGCGCCGAGGTTTCCGAAGACGAGCTGCGCGAGCGGCTGCGCAGCTGGACGCCGCCAGCGCCGCGCTATACCAGCGGAGTGATGGCGAAATACGCGCTGCTGGTCTCCTCCGCATCGCGCGGAGCGATCACCACGGTGCCTGCCGGGGTACGTTCCTTGTCCGCGCCGTCGCCTGCAACGACACCGCTTCCGGCGAGGACGATATGAAACGAACAGGCGCGGAAATTCTCTGTGAAACGCTGCACCGCCTGGGGGTGAAGGACATTTTCGGGTACCCCGGCGGAGCGATTCTGCCGACCTATGATGCGCTGGGCCGCTCGCCGCTGCACCACGTGCTGGTGCGGCACGAACAGGGTGCGACGCATATGGCCGACGGCTATGCGCGAGCGAGCGGAGGAGTGGGCGTGGCCATGGCCACGTCGGGCCCCGGAGCGACGAACATGGTCACGGGGATCGCCACGGCCATGCTGGATTCTTCGCCGGTGGTGTGCATCACCGGGCAGGTGAGCAGCAAGCTGCTGGGAAGCGATGCGTTTCAGGAGATCGACATCACGGGCATCACCATGCCCATCACCAAGCACAACTCGATTGTGTCGCGCGCGGAGGACATCGCGCGGACAGTGCGCGAAGCATTCGTCATCGCGGCGTCGGGCCGGCCGGGACCCGTGCTGGTGGACGTCACGAAAGACGCGCAGCAGGGGACATGCGAGCTGGACTGGGAGGCCGCCACACCGAAGCTGCCGCCGAAGCGGGTGCACCCGGCGTGCGAAGCGAGCGAATTTGCCCGGGCCGTGGAGATGCTGAACTCCGCGAAACGGCCGGTAATTCTGGCGGGACACGGGGTGCAGATTGCAGGCGCGGTGCGCGCACTGGAAGCATTCGTGCGCCGCGGACACTTCCCCGTGGCCATGACGCTGCTGGGGATCGGAACGTTTCCGGCCACCGATCCGTTGAATCTGGGGATGATGGGCATGCACGGGGAAGCCTGGGTGAACCGCGCGGTGCAGGAATCCGACCTGATCGTGGCCGTGGGGATGCGCTTCGACGACCGCGTCACCGGAGACCTGCGCACGTATGCGACGAGCGCCCGGAAGATTCACATCGAGATCGACCGCTCGGAGATCAACAAGAACGTGAAGGTCGACGCGGCGCTGGTGGGCGACGCGCGCGAACTGCTGGAGCAACTGCTTCCCTGCCTGGAGCCGCGCGATCGCAGCGAATGGGTGGACTACATCCGCACGCTGAAGGGCCATTCCGCGGTGCGCGACATTCAGAGCCTGCCGGACAGCGGGCATCTCTATGCGGCGCACGTGATCAACGATTTGTGGAAGGAAACGAAGGGGCGTGCGCTGGTGGTCAGCGACGTCGGGCAGCACCAGATGTGGGAGGCGCAGTATTACCACCACGACCGGCCGCGTTCGCTGATCACCTCGGGCGGTCTGGGGACGATGGGGTTTGCCCTGCCGGCGGCGATCGGGGCGAAATTCGCGAAACCGGACGACGAGGTTTGGGTGGTGGTGGGCGACGGCGGGTTCCAGATGACCATGTGCGAACTGGCGACGATCGTGCAGGAGAAAATCAACGTCAAGATCGCCATCATCAACAACGGCTACCTGGGTATGGTGCGGCAGTGGCAGGAGTTTTTCTACGACAAGCGTTACGTGGCTACTCCGCTGGTGGCCCCGGATTTCTGCGCGCTGGCCAATGCCTTCGGAATCCGCAGCGAGAAGATCTGCACGCGCGGCGAAGTGCTTCCGGCGATCCGCAAGGCACGGGAAGCAGCAGAGACGGTTCTGCTGGACTTCCGGGTGGAACAGGAAGACGCGGTGTATCCGATGGTGCCGGCGGGCGCGGCGCTGCACGAAATGATCCGGCGACCGAACCCGCTGGTGGAAACCGCGACGGAGCCGTGAGGAGCATATGAAAACACTGGTAGCGTACGTGGAAAACAAACCAGGAGTGCTGAACCGCGTGGCGTCGCTGGCGCGGCGTCTGGCGATCAATATCGATTCGCTGACGGTGGGACCGACGGAGAACGACGAGATCGCGCGGATGACCGTGGTGGTGCACACCGACGAGCAGGGGGCGCGGCGGGTGCAGGCCAGCCTGGAAAAGCTCGTGGACGTGCTGCTGGCGGAGAACATCTCGGGGCGGCCTGCGGTGGTGCGCGACCTGGCGTTGATCAAGGTGGCAGCGGACCAGAAGTCGCGGCCGCACCTGATGGAGCTGGTGAAGGTCTTTCGGGCCCGGGTCGTGGACGTGGCGCCGGAATCGCTGATCCTGGAAGTGTCCGGAACGGTGCACAAGATCGACAGCCTGCTGGAAGTGCTGCGGCCGTTTGGCGTGCTGGAGATGGCCCGCACCGGCAGCGTGGCGATGACCCGCGGCGCGGACCTGCTGCAGCCGCCGGTAGCGGCGGAAGCCAGCGCCGGCAGCAGCGTCAAACCGAATTAAACCGGAACACAATCAGACGCCCGCGCGGCCGCTCCACAGTGCAAACCCGCGGAGCCTTTCGGAGGAAGAGAATGGCGAAGATGTATTACGAAAACTCGGCGGACCTGGGCCTGATCCGGGCGAAAAAAGTGGCGATCCTGGGCTATGGATCGCAGGGCCATGCCCATGCGCTGAATCTCCGCGACAGCGGGGTGGAGGTGCGCGTGGGGCTGCCGGAGAAGAGCAATTCCCGCGCGCGAGCGCAGAAAGACGGGGTGACCGTGCTGACGCCGGCGCAAGCGGCGGCCTGGGCGGACGTGATCATGATCCTGGCGCCAGACACCAAGCAGCCGGCGCTGTACCGCGAAGCGGTGGAGCCGAGCCTGAAGCCCGGAAAGATGCTGATGTTCGCACACGGCTTTAACATCCGTTTCGGGACGATCAAGCCGCCGGCAACCGTGGACGTGACGATGATCGCGCCCAAGGCGCCGGGACACCGGGTGCGCGAGGTCTTCGTGGAAGGCGGAGGAACGCCTGGCCTGCTGGCGGTGCACCAGGACGCCACGGGCAGCGCCAAGGCGCTGGCACTCTCTTATGCGCGTGGGATTGGCTGCACGCGCGCCGGGGTGATTGAGACGACGTTCACCGAAGAGACGGAGACGGATTTGTTCGGCGAGCAGGCGGTGCTGTGCGGCGGGGTGAGCGCGCTGATCAAGGCGGGATTCGATACGCTGGTGGAAGCGGGTTACCAACCGGAGATCGCTTATTTCGAATGCCTGCACGAGATGAAGCTGATCGTGGACTTGATCTACAAAGGCGGGCTGAGCTACATGCGCTATTCGGTGAGCGACACGGCAGAGTACGGGGATTACACGGGCGGGCCGCGCATCGTGACCGAGGAAACGCGCAAGGAGATGCGCAAGATGCTCGCGGAAATCCGCGACGGAAGCTTCGCAAAGGCCTGGATTGCGGAAAACGAAAAGGGCTGCCCGAATTTCCGGGAGATGCGGCGGCGCGAGCGCAAGCTTCCGATCGAAGCGACGGTGGGCCCGCAACTGCGGGCGATGATGCCCTTCCTGCAGCCGGTGATTGCTCCGGAAGAATAAGGCAATTAACGGGCTGCGGCGGCGGGCGGCGAATATGTCTCACGGCGTGGAGGCATCCCAGCCGGGCCGGATGCCGCCGCAACAGCGAACGGACTTCGGTGCAAAGTTCCACAGAGTTGACAGCAGCGACAATTTGGGCAATCCTCTGGCCGCATGCCTAGAAACCCGGACGTTCCCAAGGAGCCGGCGCCCAACCTCGCCGAGCGCATCGCGCAGCTCAGCGCCAAGCGCCAGGAGATCATCCGCCCGATCCTGGAGCAGCCGCGCGATTATGTTCTGCTCAGCGTCCGGGCCATGGCCAAACACCTGAAGACGGACCCCGCGACGATCGTGCGCATCGTCCGCGGTCTGGGCTTTGGCAGCTACCGCGAATTTCAGCGCCACCTCCATAACCTCTCGATCGCTTTTGCCACGTCACTCGATACCATGCAGACCGCCGGCGGGAAGGATTCCAGCATTCCCGGCCATATCCGGGAATCGCTCGAGCAAGACCTGAAAAACCTGCAGGGACTCAAGAACAGCCTGGACACGCGGCGTTTGACGGCCGTGGCGAAGCGGTTGTATAAGGCGCGCCGGATCCTGCTGCTTGCCGGAGACCTGGCGACGACGCTGGCCTTTTTTTTCGATTACCAGGCGAGCGTTCTCGGCCTGCCGCTGTTTTCCGCGACCTCGCCGGGGCGCATCACGCATCTGGTGCGCAACGTGAGCAGCAAGGACGTGGTGATCGCCATCAGTTTCCGACGCGGGCTGCGGCAGACCGTGGAAGGACTGGAGCAGGCGCGCAGCTGCGGCGCGCACTGTATCGGCATCGCCGATACCTTCCTTTCTCCGCTGGCGCGTCACTGTGATGAGCTCTTCCTGGCGCCCGTCGAGTCGCCCTCGTTCGCGGCCTCTTATGTCGCTCCCATGGCCCTGCTCAACGCGCTGCTGGCCGCGTGCGGCGAAGTGCGCCGGCCCCGGACGCTGGCACTGATGAAGCAGGTGGCGGAGGAGCAGCGCAAAGGATTCCGCTGGTGGGCGTCCTAAGAGGCCCGGCTATGCAACACACGTCTCAGAGGCTTCCCTGGCAGCAGGGATTCTTGACACAGCTTCCCGCACGAAATGGAAACCTCGCGAGCGAGCAGAATCTGGCTTCGTGAAAGAGACACCCGTCCTCATGCCTTCGTTAACGCCCTGAGTCCTCGGAGGAAGAACGCCATGAAACGTACACGCCCGGTCCGGTCGTTACTGCGCTGCGGACTTCTCCTGGCCGCGGCCGCGGTTTGCCCGCACCCTGCATTGGCACAGAATTCCGCGTCCCCCGTAATGGCCGAGCGCATCCGGAAGATTATGGAGCGGCCGGAATTCGCGCACGCCAATTTCGGCATCGAATTCTACTCGCCGGAGACCGGTGAGGTGATCTATGCGCTGAACGAGCACAAGCTGTTCACGCCGGCTTCGACGACAAAGACGCTCACTGAAGGCGCGGTTCTGGCGAGTTTCGGCGCGGACTATCGCTTTCATACGCGGATTTACCGCACTGGCCCGGTGGATGGAAAGGGCCGGCTGAAGGGTGACTTGGTGCTGGTGGCCAGCGGCGATCCCAATCTTTCGAACCGCATCCGGCCGGACGGCACGCTGGCGTTCGAAGATGAGGACCACTCTTACGGGGGTCCGGCCGTGGCGGGCGATCCGCTCGCGGTCATTCGGCAGCTCGCCAAAGATGTGGCCGCAAAGGGCATACGCCAGATTGAAGGGCACGTGCTGGTGGATGCGAGCCTGTTTCCGGACGGACCGCGTGAGGGCGGCACGGGCGTGGTCATCTCCTCGATCGTAGTCAACGACAACGTCATCGATTTGGTTGCCAGGCCCGGAGCCAAGGCCGGCGACGCGGTGATTTTGGAATCCACACCGCAGACTTCGTATGTCAAATTCGTGAATCAGCTGGCGACGTCCCCTGCAGGGAGCAAACCGGACCTGGAGGAGCCGGGTATCGTCACGAACGCGGACGGAACGGTGGTGGCGACGCTGCGAGGCAGCCTTCCGCAGGACGCGAAGCCGGTCACCGCGCCCTTCGCCGTGCCCGCCCCGACACAATTTGCGCAAACCGTGCTGAGCGAAGCGCTGGCCGCCGCGGGAGTTCAGGTGAAAGCGCCGGAAAAGGCCGCGGCACCGGACTTGGCGGGATATGCGAAGTTCTACGTTGCGGAAAATCAGGTGGCCGAGCACGTTTCCCTGCCGCTCGCCGAAGAGATCAAGGTCACGCTAAAGGTCAGTCAGAATCTGCACGCAGGGATGGGGCCGTATCTGCTGGGCGCCCTGGTGGCCAAAAACACAACCGACCCGCTACTCGCCGGTTTCGGCATCGAGCGCGAGTTTCTGCAAGCGGCAAAGCTGGATCTCTCTGGCGCGTCGCAGGGAGACGGCGCGGGCGGGGACTGGGCCGATCTTTTCAGCCCGGACTTCATGTGCCGGTATCTGGCGTACTGGACGAGGCGTCCGGACTTCGATGTGTTTTTTAAAGCGCTGCCGGTGCTGGGCAGGGACGGCACGCTGGCGAAGATCCAGACGGACTCGCCGGCTGCCGGATACGTCCACGCGAAAACCGGCACCTATGACTCCGAAGACCGGCTTGGCGGGAAAATGATGCTCAACGCCAAGGGCCTGGCCGGCTACATCCTTACCAAGAACGGGCGGCGACTGATCTTCGCGGCGTACATCAATCACGTGCATCTGCCGCCGGATGCGGATGCGGATCAGAGAATTGCGGGACAGGCGCTGGGGGCGATCGCGGCGGCGGCCTACGACGCGCCGCTCGAGGCGGCCGCTCCCGTCTCCGCCGGCTACGACATCATCATCCGCAACGGACACATTGTGGACGGTACGGGCAATCCCTGGTACGCGGCGGACGTGGCCATCCAGGGCGAGCGCATCGCAAAGATCGGCGACCTGAGCGGAGAAAAGGCCAAGCGGGAGATCGACGCCGCGGGGCGCACAGTCGCGCCGGGGTTCATCGATGTGCTCGGCCAGTCGGAGACTTCGCTGCTGCTCGACAAGCGCGCCATCAGCAAACTCGCGCAGGGTATCACCACGGAGATCACCGGAGAAGGCGGCTCGGCCGCGCCGCAGAACGAGAAAACGCTGGCTCCGCTTCAGCCCCTGCTCACGCACTTCGGCCTCACCGTGGATTGGACCACGCTGGATGGCTATTTCCGCCGCCTCGAAAAGCAGGGTACGCCGCTCAATTTTGGCACCTACGTTGGTTCCGCGCAGGTGCGCGAGGCGGTCCTTGGCGACGACAACCGCGCGCCCACACCCGAAGAGTTGGAGCAGATGAAAGCGCTCGTCGAGCAGGCAATGAAGGACGGCGCGCTCGGCGTTTCGAGCGCGCTCATCTATCCGCCCAACATCTACGCCAAGACCGATGAGCTGATCGCCCTCGCCCAGGTGGCGGCGAAGTACGGAGGCCTCTACGCCACGCATATGCGCAGCGAAGGGGCCTCCGAAATGCAGGCCCTGGCGGAGGCCATGCGTATCGGGCGCGAGGCAAAGATCCCCGTCGAAATTTTCCATCTGAAAGTCAGCGGGAAGCCGCGCTGGGGCAACATGAAAAAGGTCGTTGCAGCCATCCAGGCGGCGCGCGATACCGGCCTGGACATTGCCGCCGACATGTATCCTTATACCGCCGGCGCCACAGCGCTGGCCTCGGCCCTGCCGCCGTGGGCGGCCGACGGCGGCCCGCAGAAGCTCCTCGAGCGGTTGAAAGATCCGGAGGTCCGCTTGCGCATTAAGAAGGAGCTGGCGAGCGATCATCCCGACTGGGAAAACCTGTTCTTCGACGTTGGAGGTGCTCGCGGAGTTCTGCTGGCTTCCGTGACGAACCCCGAACTAAAGAATTTCGAAGGCAAAACGCTTGCCGAGGTAGCCGGCGCGTGGAAGAAATCGCCCGCCGATACACTGATGGATTTCGTTCTCGCGGACAACGCGCAGACCGGCGCCATCTATTTCATGGCCAGTGAAGACGATTTAAGAACCGGCCTGCAGCAGCCGTGGACGAGCATCGGCCTGGATGTCAATGCCATGGCGCTGGACGGACCAACTTACGAACCGCACACGCACCCGCGCGCGTTCGGCTCCATGGCGCGCTTCCTGGGGCACTACGTCCGCGACGAACGCCTGTTTCCGCTTGAAACTGCGATCCGTAAGATCACTTCCCTGCCGGCGCAGCGGGAACACCTGACCGATCGCGGCCTGCTCCTGCCCGGCTATTTCGCGGACATCACTGTGTTTGATCCCGCGACGATCATTGACCACGCGACCTACGCCAAACCCGATCAACCGGCAACAGGCGTAGATGTCGTTCTCGTGAACGGGCAGGTGGAATTTGATCATGGCAATCTCACGGGCGTTACCGCCGGCCGGATCCTGCGCGGCCGCGGCTACCAGCCGCCGGCTGCCTCAAAGTAAAAGTTCGGTGGAGACACCATACAAGTGCTGGCGGAGGCGAGCCATATCGTGCTTCTACGGTATATCGTGTAGAGGCATAGCAAGAAGCCCGTCTCCATAGGACTCCTGCAACGGCCGGAACGATATCCCCCTGGTTCGAAATTGACATCTTCTTATCTAGGGGTATCTTTGAGAGTGTGCCCGCGTTTCGATACTCGGACCGGGCAGGAGGTACTTCGTCATGCGCCGCAAACTTTTTTCGATTATTGCCAGCATCAGCCTATTGGCGTTTCTTGCCGGGTGCAAAACGCTCAGCCCCGAACAGGCCGAAAAGACAAGTCCCGAGGAAGGCAAAAGCGCCGGAAAGGGCGCTGCCAAAACAGCTGCTGTCCCCACTATGAGGACCATCGTCGTTCCCGAAGGAACGGAAATTTCCGTCGTTCTCGACCAGACCATCGGTTCGAAAACCAGCCAGGCTGGCCAGCGATTTGACGCCTCCGTAGCCGACGCGATTGAAGTGGAAGGCAAGATCGTTATCCCCAAAGGAGCCCACGCCGAAGGGGTGATCCGCGACGCCAAGCCTGCCGGCCGATTCAAGGGCGGGGCCGTGCTCGCGCTGGCTCTGACGTCCATCACCGTCGGTGGCCAGTCCTACGAAATTGAGGCCTCCGCGCCGACTCTGACCAGCAAAGGAAAAGGCAAGCGCACAGCCGTAATAGTCGGCGGCGGGGCGGGCGCCGGAGCTGCGATCGGGGCACTGGCGGGCGGTGGTAAAGGCGCTGCCATCGGTGCCGCTGTTGGCGCCGCAGCGGGTACGGGAGGAGCGGCCTTCACCGGCAATCGCGACATCACCCTGCAGGCTGAAACCGGCCTGACATTCAATCTGCTGAAGCCGCTAGAACTGAAGGAAAAGCGCTAGGCAGTACGACGGCAACTTTTCGGAGTGATTCTCTGCTGACCAAACAGACTGCACTCATCACCGGCGCTGGCAGCGCCGGTGGCATCGGTTTTGCCGTTGCCCGCCGGCTGCATGCCTCCGGTATCCGCGTGGCCATCACCTCGACGACGGAGCGCATCCATGCGCGCGCTCGCGAACTCGACCCCGGCGGGAAAACCGTGCTCTCCTTCGTCGCTGACCTCACCGTCGAGGCCGAAGCGCAGGGCCTGGTTGAATCGGTCCTCGAGCGCGCCGGGCAGCTCCACATCCTCGTTAATAACGCGGGCATGGTGCAGACCGGCGAAGAGATGCTGAGCAAGCCGCTGCGCGACCTCACCTACTCCGAGTGGCGGCGACAGATCGCCATTACGCTGGATACCGCTTTTCTCATGACCCGCGCGGTTCTGCCGGCGATGACCAAGAGCAAGTACGGGCGCATCGTGAACGTCTCTTCGGTCACCGGGCCCATGGTGAGCAACATCGGCTCTTCAGCCTATGGAGCGGCCAAGGCCGGGCTCGATGGCATGATGCGCGCGGTGGCCCTGGAAACCGGGCGCGACGGCATCACCATCAATTCCGTGGCGCCGGGCTGGGTGGCCACGGCTTCGACCACGGAGGAAGAGCGCGTCGCGGCCCTGCACACACCACTGGGGCGCGCGGCCACGCCGGACGAAGTTGCCGCAGCGGTCTGCTTTCTGGCCACGCCGGACGCTTCATACATTACCGGTCAGGTTCTGGTGGTGGATGGGGGGAATATTCTGCAGGAGACCAAGGGATAGAAAAAAGAAGGGCGGACCGAGGCCCGCCCTTACCCAGTAAATTCTCTCATTCCAAGCGAAGCGAGGAATCTCTCTTCGCTTGGCGATGCGTTCTAGTCGTAGTATTCCTGGCCGAGGTGGGTGATGAGGTCTGCGCCCATCATCCAGCGCAGGGTATTCTTCAGTTTCATGAGCTGGATGAACAGGTCGTGCTCGGGGTACAGGC